>JAIYCN010000138.1 GCA_027487995.1 Rubrivivax sp.
AGGCCATTGACCAGGTAGTCGGCGAGTTCCCAGGTGCGTCGGCCGAGGGCCTCGACCGCGGGGGCGTCCGGCTCCTTTTCGAATTCCAGCACCGCCCCGTGGAACAGCATCGCGGCGCAGGAGCCGCTGGGTACGACGACCGGATCCTCCCCGGCGAAGGTGCGCACCGTGTGGCGGACGACGCGGCGGGAGGCGGGCCAGTCGCCGCCGTTGAACGCGGGTTGGCCGCAGCAGGTCTGGCCCTCGGGAAAGGCGACCTCGACCCCGGCGTGCTCGAGCACCTCGACGGTCGCGGCGGCCACGTCGTCGTAGAAGGCGTCGCAGAGGCAGGTGGCCATCAGCTGGACCCGTCGGCCGGTGAGGGGAGTGCGCTCGCGGTTGAGCATGAGAGTGTTGTCGAAGCTGCGCCGGGTCGGGGCGCTGGCAACGGGATTTCTTGGATTTTCCTGGCGGGGCCGGCCCGCGATTTTCACGTGACGCCGCCCCGGCGGCGGCTTTGCTCCGGGCGATGCCCCGTACCGTCTACTCCGCCGCCCTCGACTTCGGCGCCACCAGCGGCCGCGTGATCCTCGGCCGTTGGGACGGCCGCCGCCTCGGCCTCACCGAGGTCCACCGCTTCCCGAACGCCTTCCGCAGCCTCGCCGGCCACGACTACTGGGACCTCGGCACCCTCTGGCACGAGGCGCAGGCCGGCCTGCGCGCCGCCGCCGCCGCCCTCCCCCGCGGCGCCGTCCTCGCCTCGGTGGGCGTCGACTGCTGGGGCGTGGACTATGCGCTCGTGAACGACGCGGGCCGGCTGGTGTTCCCGGTGCACGCCTACCGCGACGCGCGCACCCAGGAGGGTCTGGGCCGGCTGGCGCGGACCCCCGCGGCGCTGCAGCGCGTCTACGCGGCCACGGGCATCCCGAACGTCTTCTACAACACTTCCCTGCAGCTCGCGGAGACCGTCGCCCGCTGCCCGGCCATCACCGACCTCGCCACCCGCTGCCTGCTGCTGCCGGATTATTTCAACTTCCTGCTCTCGGGCCGGATGGAGAACGAGTTCACCGTCGCGAGCACCTCGCAGCTGATCGACGTCCGCTCGCGCGACTGGTCCCGCGCCACGCTGGACCATTTCCGCATCCCCCCCGGCTGGTTCACCCCGCCGCTGCCCGTGGGGGCCTCGCTCGGCCGGCTCCTGCCCGCCGTCGCCGGGACCGCGCCGCAGCTGCGCCGGACCAAGGTGATCGCCGTCCCCGGGCACGACACCGCCTGCGCCTACGACGCGATGCCGGCGGATCCGGACGGTGGCGATGCCTTCCTGAGTTCCGGCACGTGGTCACTGCTCGGCTTCGAGAGCGACACCCCGGTGCTCGGGCCGGAGGCGCTGGCGGCCCGGGTGGCCAACGAACGCATTGCCGACGGTCGCTACCGGCCGCTGACCAACGTGCCGGGCCTGTGGCTGCTCGAGGGTACGCTGAAGGACTTCGCCCGGCGCCCGGGCAACGATCGGGAATGGGCGGCCCTGATCACCGCCGCCGGCCGCCTGCCCGCACCGGCGGGGCTGCTGCAGGTGACGGATCCCGCCTTCACCAACCCCAAGTCGATGCGCGCCGCGATCGACGCGCACCTGCGCGCGCGCCGGTTACCGGTCCCGACCGGCCTCCCGGGCTACGTGCGCCTGATCTGCGATTCCCTCGGCCGTGGACACGCGGACGCGCTCGCGGCGTTCGAACGGATGACGGGCCGCCGTTTCCGGCGGATTTTGATCGTCGGCGGCGGCTCCCGCAACCGCCTGCTCTGCCAGGCCACGGCGGACGCGGCGGGCCTGCCGGTGGTCAGTTTCGCCCTCGAGGGCACGGCCGTCGGCAACCTCGCCCGGCAGCTGATCGCCCTGCGGGCCGTGCGCGACCTGCCCACCTTCCGGCGCCTGCTGGCGGCGGACCTCGCCCAGACCGTGTACCGCCCGGCCCGGCCGCGGACCTGACCGCTCGCGCGCTACTCCGCCTGCCGACTCAGAGCCCGCCGTCGCCGCTCTCGGGTTTCGAGGGGGAGAGGCGGTAGACCTCGAAGCGGTCGCTCGTGAACACGCGGGCGCCCACCGGGAGGGTGACGGCCGCCCCGTCGCGCAGGTGGCGGTCGATCAGGGCGTAACTTGGCGCGGCGGCGACGATCCCGGCCTCGAGCGGCTGGCCGCGGTAGAAGAAGTTAGCCGCGAGGTTGGCGCGGATCCGGGCCTTGGTCGTGTCGAGGATGTAGTGCGGCCCCTCGAACCACAGGCGGCGCTCCGCGAGGGCCGAGTAGTAGAAATGGACGCCCATCAGCGTCCGGTCGAGCGCACCCCAGTGGTCGCGGCGCATGTTCTCCGGGGTGAAGGCATTGGGGACGAGCACCGCGTCCGATTCCGTGTGCTGGCGGATCCAGAGCAACGCCTCGCGCAGGTCCCGCATCTCCGGGTCCGGACGGAGGTCGCTGGCCGTGCGGGCCCATTCGCCGAGGCCGGGCAGGTTGCGGCGCCACCAGAGGGAGCCCTGGAGGCCGACGGTGAGCAGTAGCGCGAGGGCGCCGGCGGCGAGCAGGCTCCGGGTGACCGCCGGTCGCTGCGTCCAGACGGGGCCCTGGCCGGCGCGCCAGACGGCGGCGCGGCGCCACGCGGCCACCAAAAACCCGGCGGTGAGCACCGAGAGCGGCAGCCGCATCATCAGGATCAGGTAGAGTTCACCGTAGCTGTTCAGCTCGAGCAGCAGGCCCATCGCGAGGCAGGCGACGAAGAACGCGCCCAGCCAGCCGGCGAGGAGCGGATCCCGCCGCGTCCGGTCGGCACCCAGCAGGTAGGGCAGGGCCAGCAGCCGCACGCCGCAGGTCCCGGCGAAGATGGCGATGGCGCAGAGGAGTTGCGCGGCCCATCCGGCGGCGCGGCCGGGCAACCAGGGTGCGAGGGCGCTGGTCAGGGCGGGCAGGTTCTCCTTCCAGAAGCCGGTCAACTGGAACACGTGGAACGGGTGCAGCCGGGCGTCCCCGCTGCGCCACGAGGCCATCGTCTCGAGGTAGACAACGCTGAAGGCGGCGAGGAGGACGAGGGCGCAGCAGACCGTTTCCCACGGCAGGCGGCGGGTGCGCAGCCAGCGCCAGCCAGCCCAGAGGCCCAGCGCGGCGAGCACCACCGGCACGAGGGTGCCCTTGGCGCCGGTGCCGCCCGCGGCGAGCAAGCCCACCCACGCGTAGCGGCGGAGGTCGCCCGTGGGCGCGCGGTGCCAGCGGTGCACCGCCAGCAGCAGGGCCCCGCAGTACACCATCCCGAGGAAGAACGTCGGACTGACGAACAGCCACCGCACGAACAGGCCGAGGAACAGCGGCTCGCCGTAGGAGGGGCGCAGGGAAACCTCGCTGACGAAGATCAGGAGCAACGCGGCCAGGATTCCGCCCCAGGGGGTGCGGGCGAGCCGCCGGCCGAGCAGGTAGGCCTGGGCCACCAGGGCGAGCCCGAGGGGGGCGTAAATCAGGCGGAGCAGCAGCGAGCCCAGCTCCAGGCTGGTGGTCCACGAGGCCGCCGCGGCGTGAACCATCATCAGGTAATGGTACTGGAGCGGCGTGCCGGCGAGGCTGGGGTCGTCGAGGGGCCAGGTGTGCTTGATGACCCCGGCGCGACGGATGAGGTAGACCCAGTCGTGGAAGATCGCGCGGGTGGGCAGGCCGTCGGCGAGGGGCGATTCGGCGTACATCTGGCTGGCCGCCATCACCACCGTGCCGAGGAAGGCGAGCGCGAGCGCCGCGGCGAGGCCCGCGTGGTGGCCCGCCAGCCGCAGCCGCAGGAGTGGCCGCCCGCGGCGCCGGCGCAGCAGCGCCGCCAACGCGAGCCACGCGAGGGGACTCCAGAGGTGGAGCTCGCGGAGCCCGGCGGCCGCGGCCCCGAGGAAACCGATCGCCTCCAGGACGAAGCCCGCGGGCAACGCCAGGGCCAGCAACCCGCTCCAGCCCACGGGCCGCCGTTCCGCCCAGGCCAGCACCACCGCGCCCGGCAGCAGCACGTAGGCCAGCAGGTACGCCGCGTAAGTCAGCACGCCGGCCCAGTCGTAGCCGTTACCCCGGACCAGCGCGAACAGGGCCGCCGCCAGCACCAGCCCCGCGGCGCGCCAGAGACCCTCGGGGGCCAGGCGGAGGCCCGGGATGGGCACGAGCGAGCGCAGCAGTGGATTCACGGCGGAGGGGTAGTGGGCGGGGTGGCCCGGGGGGGAAAAGAAGGAAGGCCGCCCGCGCGGGCGCAGGCAACGCCCTTTTCCCGCGAGTTTCCGCTTCTCTTGCCCCCGGGCCCCCGGTAATCGCCCCTCGTGCCCAAGCCCGAAGCCGCCCCGACGATCATCTTCTCGATGCTCGGCGTCTCCAAGAAGATCGAACGCAAGGAGATCCTGCGCGACATCTCCCTGTCCTTTTACCTCGGGGCCAAGATCGGCGTCCTCGGCCTCAACGGCTCCGGCAAGTCCTCCCTCCTCCGCATCCTCGCCGGACAGGACACCGAGATCGAGGGGCGCCTCCACTTCGAGCCCGGGTACACCCTTGGCCTCCTCGAGCAGGAACCCCGGCTCACCCCCGGCGCCACCGTCCGCGCCTGCGTCGAGGAGGGCGTCCGCCCCCTCGCCGACCTCGTCGCCGCCTACGACGCCACCTGGGACGAGCTCAACGCCGCCGCCGACGACGCGGCCAAGGACGCCATCCTCGCCCGCCAGGGCGAACTGCAGGAGAAGATCGACGCGCTCGACGCGTGGGACACCGCCCCCCAGGTCGAGATGGCGATGGAGGCCCTGCGCTGCCCGCCCGGGGACCAGCCGGTCGACGCCCTCTCCGGCGGCGAGCGCCGTCGCGTCGCCCTCGCCCGCCTCCTGCTCCGCAAGCCGTCCATTTTGCTGCTCGACGAGCCCACCAACCACCTCGACGCCGAGAGCGTCCATTGGCTCGAGCAGCACCTCGCGCGCTACCCGGGCACGGTGATCGCGGTGACCCACGACCGGTACTTCCTCGACAACGTCGCGCAGTGGATCCTCGAGCTGGACCGCGGCCACGGCATCCCGTGGCAGGGCAACTATTCCTCGTGGCTGGAGCAGAAGCAGCGGCGCCTCGCCGTCGAGCAGCGCACGGAGGACCGCCGGCGCAAGGCGATGGCCCGCGAGCTGGAGTGGATCCGCCAGTCGGCCCGCGCCCGCCAGGCCAAGTCGCAGGCCCGCATCAACGCGTACGAGGCGATGCTGCGCGAGGACGTCGCCACCCAGGAGCGCGAGTACGAGCTGGTGATCCCGCCCGGCCCGCGCCTCGGCACGCTGGTGGTGGAGGCGCGCGGCCTCGCCAAGGCCTACGGCGACCGGCTCCTGTTCACGGACGTCTCCTTCGCGCTGCCCCCGGGCGGCATCGTCGGGGTCATCGGGCCCAACGGCTCCGGCAAGACCACGCTCTTCCGGCTCATCACGGGCGCCGAGCAACCCGACCAAGGCACGCTCCGGCTGGGGGATACGGTGCGGCTGGCGCACGTCGACCAGTCCCGCGACGGGTTGCCGGACGGGGCGACCATCTTTGAGGCGATCAGCGGCGGGGAGGAACTCCTGCGCCTGGGCGGGCGCGAGGTGAACGCGCGCGCCTACTGCGCCCAGTTCGGGTTCACCGGCGCCGACCAGCAGAAGAAGGTCGGGATCCTTTCCGGCGGCGAGCGCCACCGCGTGCACCTGGCCCGGCTGCTGCGGGGCGGCGCGAACGTGCTGCTG
>JAIYCN010000171.1 GCA_027487995.1 Rubrivivax sp.
GCCGAGATGAGCGAACTGCCCGACAGCGTGCGCGCGGTCACCGACCCGCTGGACGCCGTGGGCAACACGACCAAGGCCGTGACCAAGGGCTACGCCATCGGCTCGGCCGGCCTGGCTGCGCTGGTGCTGTTCGCCGACTACACGCACGCGCTGGAAGCGCGCGGCATGCACCTGAGCTTTGACCTGTCCGACCACAAGGTGATCGTGGGCCTGTTCATTGGCGGCCTCATTCCCTACCTGTTCGGCGCCATGGCCATGGAGGCCGTGGGCCGTGCAGCGGGCTCGGTGGTGGTGGAAGTGCGCCGCCAGTTCAGGGAGATCAAGGGGATCATGGAAGGCACGGCCAAGCCCGAATACGGCACGGCTGTGGACATGCTGACCACCGCGGCCATCAAGGAAATGATCGTGCCCTCGCTGCTGCCGGTGGTGGTGCCCATCATCGTCGGCCTGGTGTTGGGCCCGGCGGCTCTCGGCGGGTTGCTCATGGGCACCATCGTCACGGGTCTGTTTGTGGGCATTTCGATGTGCACGGGCGGCGGCGCCTGGGACAACGCCAAGAAGCTCATCGAAGAGGGCTTCACCGATCAAGACGGCGTGCTGCACAAGAAGGGTGGCGAGGCCCACAAGGCAGCCGTGACGGGCGACACGGTGGGTGATCCCTACAAGGACACGGCCGGTCCGGCGGTGAACCCTCTGATCAAGATCATCAACATCGTGGCGCTGCTGATCGTGCCGCTGCTGCCGATGGCATGACGCACCGGGCGTCCGTTGCTGCATTCCAGTAATGCAGCAACGGATGCCTGATGACGCCCTCCCCCGCACCGTGCTGCCGACGGGAGTGGTGGCCCCATGGTCCACCCGCCCTGGGTGATGCCCCCCGAATCGGCCACCCCGATCAGGGGGTTTGGATGTGCAAAAGTGCCCCTTCAGATTGCGTTTGGCTTACAGTTCGGCCCCGTGAAACGCTTGGGCTGGAAGCCATGTAACCGAGTTACATCACCAATTTGGGCGTATCGCAATCGATTGCAAGAGGCATTAGGTGTTGCCCTGAGGCTCGGTTTGCGATCCAGGGGCTATCATACGGCTTGAAATAAAGTTACATCGTCAGCCTGCTCAAAATGTAGTCTGACAACGTCTCGCGGCGCCACAGCACCGCACTCAGGAGTGTTTCAGTGGATTTCGGTCAACAGCAAGGCCCCTCCAGCCGCAAGCTCACCAGCATCGGCATCGTTGTCTTGATGCACTTGCTGCTGGGCTATGCCCTGGTCAGCGGTCTAGCCCGCAAGGTCGTCGAGGTCATCAAGCAGCCCATCGAGACCAAGATCATCGAGGAGGTGAAGACGCCTCCCCCGCCGCCCGAGAACCTGCCGCCGCCGCCCAAGATGGCGCCGCCGCCGCCGAGTTTCGTGCCGCCCCCTGAGGTGGTGGTACAGACCCCTCCCCAGAACGCCCCCACCATCACCACCACCACGGTGCGTCCGCCCGACCAACCCGTCCGCGTGGCTCCTCCGGCACCGCCCGCCCCGCCGGCGCCCGCGGCCCCGGCACGGGTGGCCCCATCGTTGAACTTCAACGCCTGCGACAAGCCGGAATACACCACGGCCGCCCGCCGCGCCGAGGCGCAGGGCACGGTGGTGGTCGTCTACACCATGGATGTGGACGGTCGCATCACCGAGGCATCGGTGGAGAGATCCAGTGGCCCGACCCGCGAGCACAAGCAGCTCGACCGTGCCACGCTGGAAGCCGTGAAGGCCTGCAAAGGCCGTCCCGGCATGGTGGATGGAAAGCCCGAGCGGCTCTCCGGACGCGTGGAGTACGTGTGGAAACTGGTGGACTGAACCCGAACCTGCACGAACTGTCTTGAGTGTCGCCTGGGTGGCCATCCCGCCCGGCGTTTTCTGAATGCAACCCTCGGCACCGCCAACCGTGTGCCCTGTCTCCCTGGAGGAATCATGTCTGTCACCAACACCCTGCGCCTGGCTACCCTTGCAGCCTTGATGGCCGCATCCGGCGCCGCAATGGCGCAAGCCGCGCCCGAGGTTTCCAAGGAAACCGTCGCCAACCCCTACGGCCTGGAAGCGATGTGGGCCCAGGGCGACGCCGTGGCCAAGATCACGCTGATCATCATGATCATCATGTCGGTGGGCTCCTGGTACATCATCTTCACCAAGCTGTGGGAGCAGAGCAAGCTCTACAAGAGCGCCGACAAGGCCTCTGAAAGCTTCTGGACCGCCGGCTCCGTCAAGGCTGGTGCCGCCACCCTGGAAGAGGGCAGCGCCTTCAAGTTCATCGCCGAGCAGGCCATCAAGGCCGACGAGCATCACGAGGGCACGCTGACCGAGCAGATCGACCGCCACACCTGGATCGGCATGAGCGTCGACCGCGCCGTGGGCACCGTGAACAGCCGCCTGCAGGACGGCCTGGCCTTCCTGGCCACGGTGGGTTCCACCTCCCCCTTCGTCGGCCTGTTCGGCACGGTGTGGGGCATCTACCACGCACTGACCGCCATTGGCATCTCCGGCCAAGCCTCCATCGACAAGGTGGCGGGCCCCGTGGGTGAAGCCCTGATCATGACCGCCATCGGTCTGGCGGTGGCCGTGCCGGCGGTGATGGGCTACAACTGGCTGATCCGTCGCAACAAGTCCGCCATGGAGCGCGTGCGCGCCTTCTCTGGCGACCTGCACAACGTGCTGCTGGCCGGCAAGAAGTAAGTTCCTGGGTGGATGGGGCCGCGCTCTGCAGCGCGCCCTGCCCACTGATGTCTGCAGGACTCCCGAAAGGACAGCCAAATGGCCATGAGTGTGGGTTCGCCCGACGACGACGGCGAAGACCAGATGAACTCCACCATCAACACCACGCCCCTGGTGGACGTGATGTTGGTGCTGCTGATCATCTTCCTGATCACGATTCCCGTGGTCACCCAGTCGGTTCCGCTGGAGCTCCCCAAAGAGCGCAACGTGCCGACGCAAACGAAACCGGAAAACATCGTGATCGCGGTGGACCGCGACGGCGACGTCTACTGGAACCTTGAACGAGTGCCCGACGCCGAGACGCTGGTCAACCGCCTGAAGGAAGAAGCGGTGAAGGATCCTCAGCCCGAGGTGCACATCCGCGGTGACCTGGAGGTGCGCTACGAATCGGTTGGTCGAGTGGTGGTGGCGTGCCAGCGCGCGGGCATCCTCAAGGTCGGCTTCATCAGCGAACCGCCTGCCGGTGGCGTCACACGCTAACCCCACAAAGGAAATCAATCATGGGAATGAATGTAGGTTCCGGTGGCGGTGACGACGAAGTGCTGGTGGACATCAACACCACGCCGCTGATCGACGTGATGCTGGTGCTGCTGATCATGTTCATCATCACCATCCCCGTGCAGACGCACGCAGTGAAGATGAACATGCCGGTGCCCAACAATGCGCCGCCGCCGCCCAAGCCGCCGGAGATCATCCGCATCGATGTGGACTTCGACGGCACCATCGGCTGGAACGGCAAGATCGTGGCCGACCGTGCTGACCTTGAGGCGCGCTTGGCGGAAGTGGCCGCGATGCCCGACCAACCGGAGGTGCATCTGCGCCCGAACAAACTCGTGACCTACCGTCATGTGGCCATGGTGATGGCCAGCGCACAGCGCCTGGGTGTCACCAAGATCGGCCTGGTGGGCAACGAGCAGTTCATGAACTGACGAGCCCACGCACGCTGCAACCAAGAACGAGCCGATGGTGCCCTGCATCGTCGGCTTCCTTATTTTTGACCCGCACCCACCGCAAGAGCACCACCATGCGCAAGTCCCTTTCGACCTTGTCCGCCCTCCTGGCCACGGCCGGTCTATTGACCGTGCTGGCCGCGCCCGTGCAGGCGCAGGTACGACCGGAAGTCGGCCGCCCCCTGCAGCAGGCCAGCGAACTGCTGAAGACCGGCAAGGGCAAGGAGGCCCTGGCCAAGGTGCGTGAAGCCGAGGCCGTCGGTGGCCTGTCGGCAGGCGAACAACTCACCGTCAACCGGATGAAGGCCGCGGCGGCCCAGCGCGCAGGTGAACTGCCTGCTGCCATCTCGGCGTTGGAGTTCATCTACTCCAAGGTCAGCGGCACCGAGCAGAACCAGATCGCCGAGCAACTGGCCTCTGCCCACGCCCAGAACAAGAACAACGCCGCGGCTGCCGACTGGCTGAAGAAGGCCACGGCCGGCGGCTACAGCAGCGCCACCACCAAGCAACTGCAGGCCTACCTGCAGGGCGCCAGTGGCGACTACAACGCGATTGCCAAAGACACAGCCGCCGCGGTGGCGGCCGCTGAGGAAGCAGGCCGCAAGCCCGCCGAAGACGAACTGTTGCGCTTGGCCGATGCCTACCTTCGCACGGGCAACGCCGCGGGCAACATCGCTGCGCTGGAAAAGCTCGTCGCCAACTACCCGAAGAAGGACTACGTCAACGCCTATTTGGGTCGCCTGCAGCGCAAGCCCGGCTTCTCAGAGCGCTTCACGTTGGACGTGATGCGACTGAAGCTGAGCCAGGGCCTGATCACCAAGGGTGAAGACTTCTTCGAGATGGCGCAGTTGGCCCTGCAAGCCGACCAGCCGGCCGAGGCCAAAGCCATCATGGACCGCGGCTATGCCGCCAAGGCCTTGGGTGTGGGGGCCGAGGCGGACCGCCACAAGCGCCTGATGGAGTTGGCGGACAAGAAGATTCAGGAGGGCGGCAAGAGCCTGCTGGCCGGCCTTGACGAAGCGCAAGCGGCCAAGGACGGCAACGCCCTGGCCAAGATCGCGATTGGCCTGATCGGCCTGAACAACTTGGAGCGCGGCATTCCGCTTCTGGAGAAGGCCATCAGCATGGGCGGCCTCAAGCGTCCGGACGACGCCAAGCTGCGCCTGGGTCTGGCCCAGGTCAAGAGCGGCAACCGAGCCAAGGGCGTGCAGACGCTCAAGACGGTCGGTGGCAAGGAAGGCGCGGCTGAGATTGCGCGCCTGTGGACGCAGGTGGGCGGCGCAGGCTGACCCGCCGACGGTCCCCCCGACCACTCGAAACCCGGCCCTAGCGGCCGGGTTTTGCTTGGTGGGGGCCGAATCACGCCTGCGGCAAGTCTGCTCCAATACGGGGCATGTCTTCTTCCGTGTTGCCCGACTTCATCGAGCCCCTGGGCGGCGGTGTCTACGCCATCGACACGGGCTTTCACCGCCCGCGCTTCGATGCCGCCTACCTGATCGTGCAGGACGGTCACGCGGCCTTCGTCGACGCCGGCACCAACTACAGCGTGCCCCGGCTGCTGCAAGCCCTGGAAGCCCTGGGCATCGCCCGTGACCACGTCGACTGGGTGATCCCCACCCATGTGCACCTGGACCATGCCGGTGGCGTAGGCCTGCTGATGAGCGAACTTCCGCGTGCCCAGGCCCTGGTGCACGAACGCGGTGCGCGCCACATGGTGGACCCCAGCGCGCTCTACATGGGTGCCACGGCCGTCTATGGTGCGCAGGAGATGGAGCGCAGTTATGGGCGCCTGCTGCCGGTGCCGGCTGAGCGGGTCAGCGCCACGCATGACGATCAGACCTTGGACTGGCGCGGCCGCACGCTGCGCTTCATCGATACCCCAGGGCATGCGCGTCACCACCACTGCATCTGGGACAGCACCACCCGCGGCTGGTTCACCGGCGACACCTTCGGGCTCAGCTATCGCGTGTTCGACACATCGGCCGGCGCTTGGGTGATGCCCACGACAACACCGGTGCAGTTCGAACCGGACGCGCTCAAGCGGTCCATCGGTCGCCTCATCGAGGCCGACCCGCAGTGCGTCTACCTGACCCACTACAGCCGGGTGGAAGAACCCCGCGTGCACGCGCGGCGCCTGCTGCGCCTGATCGATGAGATGGTGGCCATCGGCCACGCCCATGCCGCGATGGCACCTGAGCTGAGGCACACGGCCTACAAGACCGCCCTGCGCGAATGCCTGCTGCAGGACCTGACGCACCATGGGGTACCCCAAAGCCTCATGGACGACGGTACAGCCGATGACTGGCTCGGCTTGGACATTGAACTCAACGCACAGGGCTTGGCGATCTGGATCGACAAGCTGGTCCCACGTCAGGGCGCGGGTTCAGGCACGCAACGCTGAAGCCTCTCGGGCCAGTTGCGTGATGCCGGCCCAGTCACCCGCCTCCATGAGCTCATGCGGTGTGAGCCAAGACCCGCCGCAGACGGCCACATTGGGCAGGGCCAGGAACTGTGGCGCGGTCTGCGCTGAAATGCCTCCCGTGGGGCAGAAGCTCACTTCAGGGAAGGGGCCTGCCAGGGACTTCAGCATGGGGATGCCGCCGGCCGCACTGGCGGGGAAGAACTTGAGGAAATCCAGGCCGTCGTCACAGGCGGTCATCACCTCGGACGCGGTAGCCACTCCCGGCAGCAGCGGCAAGCCCATGTCTCGGCAGGCGCGACCCAAGGCCGCGGTATAGCCCGGGCTCACTCCAAAGCGACAGCCCGCCTCCAAGGCGGCCTCCACGTCGCCTGGCGTGCGCAAGGTGCCTGCACCCACGATGGCCTGCGGCACTTCCTGGGCAATCAATCGCATGGCCTGCAGCGCCACCGGCGTTCGCAGCGTGATCTCCAACACGCGCACGCCACCGTCCACCAGCGCACGGGCCATGGGCACGGCATGCTCCAGGCGGTGGATGACGATGACGGGAATCACCGGGCCGTGGGCCGTCAGCGATCGGGTGTTCAAGGGCGAAGGCGCAGCGTTCATGGTGGACATGGTCGACGAGGTTGGGGTGTTCGGGAATGGACGGGGTGGAAGGTGTGGATGGTGTGGGTGTTCTTGATGGGCCGGTGATGACCGAGCAGCCGTCGGGCATCAAGGCACCCCGCTACAGCCAGGTCACCGCCCCCTCTTCCGCCGACCGGACAAGACGGCGCAGTCCGGCGAACAGTTCACGCCCCATCCCCGTCTCGTGGGATTCGCGCTGTGAGGCGGTGGGCCGTTGCGCTTCACGCGACTGCCATTGCGCCTCGTCCAGCATCACGTCGAGCACGCCGCTGCGCGCGTCCAGGCGAATGACATCACCCGTGCGCACCTTGGCCAGCGGGCCACCGGCGACGGCCTCGGGGCTCACGTGGATGGCTGCGGGCACCTTGCCGGAAGCCCCGCTCATGCGGCCATCGGTCACCAGCGCCACCCGGAAGCCCTTGCCCTGCAGCACCGCCAGCGGCGGCGTGAGCTTGTGAAGTTCAGGCATGCCGTTGGCCTGCGGCCCCTGGAAGCGCACCACGGCGACGAAGTCCCGTTCGAGTTCACCGGCCTTGAAGGCCTTCTGAAGGGCCTCCTGGCTATCGAAGACGATCGCCGGTGCCTCCACCAGATGCCGATCCTCGGGGACGGCCGAAACCTTGATCACCGCACGACCCAGTCGGCCGGACAGCAGCTTGAGTCCACCGGTGAAAGCATGAGGGTCGCGGGCCGGACGCAGCACCGAGGGGTCGGGGCTCGGCTCACCGGCCGGGCCCGGAAGCGCGTTCCAAGTCAGGGAGGCGCCCTGCACCACCGGCACACGCGTGTAGGCATGGAGACCTTCACGCGCAACGGTCAGCACGTCGCCGTGCATGAGCCCTGCGGCCACCAGTTCGCGGATCACATAGGCCGGGCCGCCAGCGGCCTGGAACTGGTTCACGTCAGCGGCACCGTTGGGGTACACGCGGGCCAACAGCGGTACGGCCGCCGAGAGTTCATCGAAATCGCTCCAGTCGATGAGGATGCCCGCCGAACGCGCGACCGCCACCCAGTGGATGAGGTGGTTGGTGGAGCCGCCCGTGGCGAGCAGGGCCACCATGGCGTTCACGATGCAGCGCTCATCCACGACGCGACCGATGGGTGCATGTCCGGTTTGCCCGGCGCGCGCGGCCAACACCGTGCCCACCGCGGCCTGCGTGAGTGCCTGGCGCAGCCCATCGTGGGGATGCACGAAGGCCGCCCCCGGCACATGCAGGCCCATGGCCTCCAGCAGCATCTGGTTGCTGTTGGCCGTGCCATAGAAGGTGCAGGTGCCCGGGCCGTGATACGCCGCCGATTCCGCCTTGAGCAGTTCCTCGCGGCCCACCAGACCCTGCGCAGCCTGCTCTCGCACCTTGGCCTTTTCGGTGTTGCTCAGGCCCGAACTCATGGGGCCCGCGGGGACGAATACCGCCGGCAAATGCCCGAAGTGCAACGCACCGATCAGCAGGCCCGGCACGATCTTGTCGCACACCCCCAGCAGCAGCATGCCGTCGAACACGTCGTGGCTGAGGGCCACCGCGGTGGCGCGCGCAATGGTGTCGCGCGAGAACAGGCTGAGCTCCATGCCGGGCTCGCCCTGGGTCACACCATCGCACATCGCCGGCACACCACCGGCCACCTGCAGCGTGGCGCCCGCGGCACGGGTGGCTTCACGCAGCAGTGCGGGGTAGCCTTCATACGGCTGGTGCGCCGAGAGCATGTCGTTGTAGGCCGTCACCACGGCCAGATGCGGGGCCTTCTCGCTGACCACCCGAAACTTGTCAGCCCCCGGCAGTGCGGCGAATGCATGGGCCACATTGGCGCAGCCCATGCGGTCCGCGCCTCGGGCCCGGGTGGCCATGCGTTCACAAAGCGCCAGATACGCCGAACGGGTGGCTGCACTGCGGCGCACGATGCGCTCGGTCACGGCCTTCACGGTCGGGTGCAGCCTTGAAGGCTCCACGCTGGACGGTGGGGTCACGTTTGAACTTCCGGGGGCGTCCGAGGTCATGGCAATGGCGCGTGCGCCGCGGTGAGCGGCGCCGTGATGTAACCGATAAATCAATTATCGTGTAACTTGGTTACATCGTCAAAACAGCAAACCCAGCAGGGAAATCCGGGCGCACACCGAACGCCGCCGCCAGTGTTCAGGGCGGAACCGCCAGGCCCGCCCCCTCCCAACGACGGAAGTCCTCTTCCGTGTCGAAATCCTGCAGGACGCCCGGGTCGTCCACGTCCACTGCTTGCGCGGGATAGCGCGCCACCACCCGCCGGGCACCCTCATCGCCGGTGAGGCTGACCAATTCGGACACCAGTTCCGCCGAAAAACCCACCGGATGCCCGCGGCGCCCCTGGTGCTGCGGGTAGGTCACCGTGTTGCGCTGCAACTCGCGGGCGATGCGGTGGAGCGTGTCGGCCCGCACCATCGGCATGTCGGCCGGCAGCACCAGCCAACCCGGGGCGTCCATGGAAGCGCGCACGCCGGCGGCAATGGAGTAGCCCATCCCCAAGCGGGGCTCGGTTTGCGCATCGGGCAGAAGGACCACATCGCGCCGGGCCACATGGGGCAGCACCAGCGGCACCAGCGGTTCGGTCGTCACCACCTTCAGGGGCAGGCCGGTGGCCAGTGCACGCGACAGGGTCAGGCTGAATACCGAGCGCCCATTCAACCGGCGCTCCAGCTTGTGGCCACCGCCCTGAAAGCGGCTGCCCCGGCCGGCGCCAAGGATGATGAGGGTGGGCAAGGTGGTGTGCATGGTGGACGGAATCCGGCTCGGCCCTGGTCAGCTTCGCACGGTCGGAGTCCGAAGGATGGTGGTTCACGAACGGACCTGCAACAGGACGTGTACCTAGTGAGGAACCCGCAAGCGCCCGGTGAAATGGCCAATCACGTATCCTGAACGCCATGAAATTGGCAGATCTGCGCAAGTCCTATGAGCGGGCAGAGCTCGACGAAACCGCTTCCCACCCCGACCCTCGCCTGCAGTTTGAGCGATGGCTTCAGGAAGCCATCCAGGCAGAGCTGCCCGAGCCCAATGCGATGACCCTGGCCACGGTGGGCGACGATGGCCGCCCGTCCACGCGCGTGGTCCTGATCAAGGGCTGTGACGAGCGCGGCGTCGCCTGGTACACGAACTACGACAGCCGCAAGGGCCGCGAGTTGAGCGCACACCCGATGGCGGCCCTCCAGTTCCACTGGGTTGAGCTGGAGCGCGTGGTGCGCATCGAGGGTGCTGTGCAGCGGGTGTCGGATGCGGAGTCCGACGCCTACTTCGCCAGCCGCCCTTTGGATTCGCGCATCGGCGCCTGGGCCTCGCCGCAGAGCCAGGTGATCGAAGGCCGCGGCGTGCTGGTGGCCAACGCGGCCAAGTACAGCGCCCAGTTCCTGCTTAACCCTCCTCGTCCACCGCATTGGGGAGGCTACCGACTGGTGCCCGACCGCTGGGAGTTCTGGCAAGGCCGCAAGAGCCGCCTGCACGACCGCCTGCGTTACCGCCTGCAGGACGGCGCATGGCTTCGCGAGCGCCTGGCTCCCTGACTACGCCTTGCGCAAACGCGAACTGAACACCTTGCGGAACTTCTCCACCTTGGGTGCGATCACGGCCGCACAGTAACCCTGGTGAGGGTGCCGGGCGAAGTAGCGCTGGTGGTAGTCCTCGGCGCGGCTGTAGTCCTGCAGCGGCTGCACTTCCGTCACCACGCGGCCACCGTAGGCCTGCTGGGCTTCCTGCAGCACCCCATGGGCCGCGGCGGCCTGCTCCGGGCTGCTGACGTAGATGCCCGAGCGGTACTGGGTGCCCACGTCATGCCCCTGTCGGTTGAGCGTCGTGGGGTCATGCGTGGCAAAGAAGATGGCCAGGATGTCGCGCAGGCTGATCTGCTGGTCATCAAAGCTCACCCTCACCACTTCGGCGTGACCGGTTTCCCCCGTGCACACCTGCTCATAGCTCGGGTTGGGGAAGTGGCCGTTGCAATAGCCGGACTCCACCGCCGTGACGCCCTGCACCTGCTCGAAGACCGCTTCGGTGCACCAGAAGCAGCCGCCGCCCAGCACAATGGTTCGGTCGCTCATGTTCTTCACCCCTTGCCCAGACCCAGCGATTCCCACAGCGAATCCATGCGCTGCGTGACCTCGGGCTGCATCGTGATGGTGCGGCCCCACTCGCGGTTCGTTTCACCCGGCCACTTGTTGGTGGCATCCAAGCCCATCTTGCCGCCCAGACCGCTCACGGGCGACGCGAAGTCGAGGTAATCGATGGGCGTGTGCTCCACCAAGGTGGTGTCGCGCACCGGGTCCATGCGCGTGGTCAAGGCCCACACCACGTCCTTCCAGTCCCGGATGTTCACGTCCTCATCCACCACGATGATGAACTTCGTGTACATGAACTGGCGCAAAAAACTCCACAGGCCGAACATCAGCCGCTTGGCATGACCGGGGTAGGCCTTGCGGATGCTGATGACGGCCAGGCGGTAGCTGCAGCCTTCGGGCGGCAGGTAGAAGTCCACGATCTCGGGGAACTGGCGCTGCAGGATGGGCACGAACACCTCGTTGAGCGCTTCACCCAGCACCGCCGGTTCATCCGGCGGCTTGCCGGTGTAGGTGGAGTGGTAGATCGCATCGCGCCGCCGGGTGAGGCGGTCGATGCGAAAGACCGGAAACCAATCCTGTTCGTTGTAGTAGCCGGTGTGGTCACCGTAGGGTCCTTCGAGCGCATGCAGATACCCACCCACCGACTTGAGCGCCGTGCCGTGTTCGCTGGTGCCGCTGTAGCCGGGCTCGGCCACCGGGATGTGGCCCTCGAGCACGATTTCGGCGGAGGCTGGCACCTGCAGCTTCAGGGCGCCCTCACCCACCTCGGTCTCGGCCAGCACGGTGCGGCTGCCGCGCAGCAGACCGGCAAACTGGTATTCGCTCAGGGTGTCGGGCACGGGAGTCACGGCCCCCAGGATGGTGGCCGGATCGGCACCCAGGGCAACAGCCATCGGGAACGGTTTCCCCGGATTTGCACGCGCGAAGTCGCGAAAGTCCAGTGCGCCACCGCGGTGGGCGAGCCAACGCATGATGACCTCGCGCGGCCCAATGACTTGCTGACGGTAGATGCCCAGGTTCTGGCGCAGGCGCGGGCTGGCCACGGACTGCGGGCCACGCGTGATGACCAAGCCCCAGGTGATGAGCGGCGCCACGTCACCCGGCCAGCACAGTTGGACGGGCAGTTCTCCCAGGTCGATGTCACCGCCGCGGATGACCTCCTCCTGGCAGGGTGCGCCTCTGACCACCGAGGGCTTCATGTCCCACACGGCCTTGGCCATCTGGAACAGGCGCCCCACATCCTTGAGGGCGCGGGGCGGATCGGGTTCCTTCAGCGCGGCCAGCAGACGCCCCACATCGCGCAACTCCGCCAGGCTGCCTGCCCCCATGCCCAGCGCCACCCGACGTGTGGTGCCGAACAGGTTGGTCAATGCGGGGATCTGCCACTGTCGGGTACCGCTGCGGGGGTTCTCAAAGAGGAAAGCCGGCCCGCCACTGCGCAGGCTGCGGTCGCTCAAGGCGGTCATCTCCAGGTGGGGATCCACAGGGGCTGAAATGCGGCGCAGTTCGCCCAGGGATTCCAGTTGCGCAACGAAATCGCGCAGGTCGCGGTAGTTCATGGGCGGGAGGTTACCCGGCCTGGGGTCTGGGAGTGGCCTCAGGGGGCTCCCTGGGGCCACACCAAGGCCCGGGTGAGTCGTGCTAAAGTTAAGGGTTAACACTAGGTCTGCGTTGACCCTTCCGGGTCGCTCATGCACCGACCGCCCGGGCCGACGGCGGGTCTGGGCAGCCTCACGAATCCAGCCACCGCTGGCGGCCTGCGGCCGACTGCGGTGTTCGACGATCGGAAAGGAATCCAATGAACGCCCAAGAACGCCTCAAGGCGAGTTTCACCGAGGTCCGCGACGGCGTGCTGGTCTTCCTGCGCGACGTGGGACATGGGTTGCTGGACGTCAGCCACAACACCCTCGCCCTCGTCGGCTTGACCGTGGTCGCCGCGCTGATCTTCGTGGGTGGAACCGAGGACATGCGCGACCGCGCGGAGTCGCTGGCCCTGGGCTGGCTGCAGGACCGCCTGGAGCAACGCGCCGAGCAGGACGGCAACCTGCTGAGTTCGCTCGCGGAACCCCAGGCCAGCCGTCGCGCCACTGCGCTGGAGCCCGAGCGTCTGACCCGTGAGCAGGCCGCAGTGGCCGCCTGGCTGGCCAAGCGTTATCGCGTGGCTCCGGAGCCCGTGGCGCGCCTGGTCCATGAATCCTGGAATCTGGCGCCCCGGGCGAAGATGGATCCCACCCTCATCCTGGCGGTGGTGGCCATCGAGTCTTCTTTCAACCCCTTTGCACAGAGCCCTGTGGGGGCACAGGGGCTCATGCAGGTGATGACGCGGGTCCATGACGACAAGTACCAAGCCTTTGGTGGTGCCCATGCGGCGTTTGACCCGGTGACGAACCTGCGCGTGGGTGTTCAAGTGCTGAGGGATTGCGCCAACCGCACCGGCGGCATCGAAGAGGGCTTGCGTTGTTACGTGGGTGTGACCCACCCCGAGGGAGATGACAACGGCTACGCGCAGAAGGTGTTGGCGGAGCACCGCGCCCTGAAACAGGTGGCGCAGGGCAAGGTTGTGCCTCACAACGTCGTGCACGCGGCCCCGGTGGCTGCACCGTCGGTTGGCGCCAGCTCATCGCCGGTCTCATCAGCGGCCTCATCGGCGCCTGCTCGGGTGGCCCTGCTCAAGACCACATTCCCCCAAGCCCCAGGACGCGACGGCGCCGACTAAAATCGGGATTCCGCGTGACTGGCGATAGGTGGGCTTGAACCAAGGCCCGCCGAGGTGGCACCACCGTGAAGCGCGGAGGCCGGCGAAGTGCCGGCGCTTGAGCCGTGCGCCTGGGCAGCGTTCGGGTTGCTGTGGCGGCCCGGGGGCTCCTTCAACCCAGACGAGAACGCCATGTTTGACCGCAACACCTCCACCCTGGCCCTGACCGACCCCGAGCTGTGGGCCGCCGTGCAGGCTGAAAACCGCCGCCAGGAAGACCACATCGAGCTGATCGCCAGTGAGAACTACACCTCGCCGGCGGTGATGCAGGCCCAAGGCTCGCAACTCACCAA
>JAIYCN010000210.1 GCA_027487995.1 Rubrivivax sp.
AAAAACGGTGCAAGGTCATGACACGTTAAATTCTGCAAAAAACGCAGATTAGCATCTTTAGATTTGAGTCATCTTTGCGTGACCCCCTCAGCGTAGCGGGCATTCAATTCTGGCCACGCTATAGTTCTCGGCAATTGACCTCGCGCATGCAGGTTCTTCCAAAGCCGCTGTGTCCCCTGCGTATGCATCTGGCAGGTGGCGCTTGGCGTATCGAATTTGGCTTCCCATGACCCACACAAGCCCCATGGCCCTCTGCTCCAACCTAAGCACCCGTGCCGCGGCATGGGGCTTGATCCTGACCGCTTGTGGCGGAACCACCACGCCTGCCTTGGCCAACCACCAACAGGTTGTCGTCAGCCGCCACTATGACAACGCAGTGGGCACCAGTGATGCGGCATCTCAAGGCGCCATCGAGGCGGGCCTGCTGCGCAGCCGCCCGGCATTGCGCCCCGGTGAAATCCTCGAGTTCGTGCCCGGGATGATCGTCACGCAGCACACGGGTGACGGCAAGGCCAATCAATACTTCCTGCGCGGCTTCAACCTGGACCATGGCACCGACTTCGCCACGTCGGTCAATGGGATGCCGGCCAACATGTCCACGCATGCGCACGGGCAGGGCTATGCCGACCTGAACTTCCTGATTCCGGAGATGGTTCAGCGGGTGGAGTACCGCAAGGGGCCGTACTTCGCCAAGGGTGGAGATTTCTCGCTGGCCGGTGGAGCCGACATCCTCTACCGCACCAGTTTTGACCGGCCGTTCCTGGACATTGGCTTCGGCCAGCGCGGTTATAGGCGCAGCGTGGCGGGGGGTTCAACCGCTCTGGGTGGCGGCACCACGCTCGTGGGTGCGGTGGAGATGATGGGCCACGACGGGCCCTGGGTGGTGCCGCAAGGGCTCAAGCGCCACAACGGTGTGCTCACCTTGAGCGGCAGTGGTGACGACACCGCGTGGCAGGTCAGCGTCATGGGCTACGACGCGAAGTGGACCGCCACCGACCAAGTGCCCGAGCGCTTGATCAACGCGCCGGGCTTCAACCGCTACGGCACGCTGGACCCTACCGCCGGCGGCGACACCTCGCGCTACAGCCTGTCGGGGCAGTGGGCCCGCAATGACGGGCAAGGTGGCGTGTTGCGCGCCCAGGCCTACGCCGTGCGCTATGCCATGGACCTGTATTCGAACTTCACCTACGCCCTCGAACGCCCGGAAAGCGGAGACCAGTTCCGCCAGAGCGACCAGCGTACGGTGGTGGGCGGACAGCTCAGTTACGCCCTCAGCCATGGCTTGATGGAGCGCATCGCACGCAGCGAGGTGGGCCTGCAGTGGCGCACCGACGATGCCCGTGTGGGCCTCTACGATTCCGTGGCCCGCCGTGTGACGAACGTGGTCCGCGAAGATGACGTTCTGCAGACATTGTTGGGCGCCTACGCGCAAACGGTGGTGGAGTGGACGCCCATGGTGCGCACCATCACCGGGGTGCGCCTGGACCACAAGCGCGCGCGCGTGGACGCGCTCAGCCTGCGCGCCAATTCCGGTTCGGCCAACGACACCCAGGTGTCGCCCAAGTTCTCGCTCATCATCGGCCCCTGGCGCAAGAGCGAGTTCTTCCTCAACGCGGGTTCGGGCTTTCACAGCAACGACGCCCGCGGCGGCACCATCCGGCTGGACCCGCGCACCGGCGACCCCGCCCAACGCGTGCCGCTCCTGGTGGCGGGCAAGGGCGGTGAGCTGGGGTTCAGAACCGAGGCCATCCCGGGTATGCAGAGTTCGCTGGCACTGTGGGGCTTGAAGCTCGATTCTGAACTTGTGTATGTGGGCGACGCCGGTGCCACCGAAGCCAGCGCGGCCAGCAGCCGCCGCGGTGTGGAGTTCAACAACCGTTACACGCCGGTGCCTTGGCTGTTGATCGACGCCGACTTCGCCTGGTCGCGCGGCCGTTTTGCCAACGGAGACCGCATTCCCAATGCGGTGGACCGCGTGGCCTCCACGGCCGTAACCATCCGCGACCTGGCGCACTGGAGCGCCAGCCTGCAGTGGCGCTATCTGGGCAGTGGACCGCTCGTCGAAGACAACACTGTGCGCAGCCGGCCGTCGTCCACCCTGAATGCACGCATCTCCCGCGCACTCATCGGTTGGGGCCGCAACTCCGAACTCACACTGGACATCTTCAACCTCACCAACCGGCGGGTGAACGACATCCAGTACTTCTACGAGTCACGTTTGCCGGGCGAAGCCCAAGCCGTGGCCGACCGCCACCTGCACCCGGCCGAGCCGCGCACCTTCCGCATGTCGCTGCGCTGGGGGTTCTGAGGCCCGGCAGGCCTCAGCGGATCACGCCGCCGGGCTGGACCTCAGGCCATACACCTGCGAGCCGAGAAACAGATACTCGGCCCGAAGAATGGCCTCACCCTTCTCGTCGGCGAAGGTGAAGCCCAGCACGGCCAGTTCCGCCCCGGCCGTGATCTCGGGAATCTTCCATTGGCCCATTCGCGTCAGTGGGGCCAGTTCCACCATCCAACGCGGGTCAGCCCGCCGCGGCAACTGCGCCTTGGCCAGTAGGGCCGGCCCATCCACCGGGGACACCTGCGCCGGAACAGCGCGCTGGGCAAGGCCAGCGGGCAGCGGTCCGGCGCCCCGCTCCAGCACCAATTCGGCGTGCGGGTTGCGCCACTTCACCTCCAGTGCCTTGCCCTGCAGGTAGATGGGCCGGGTTTGGTCAAAGCTGCTCCAGCCGTGGTGCGCCCAAGCGGGAAGCGCGGCGCCCACACCCCACAGCCCCATTCCGGAAGCCAAGGCCTGCATCACGCGGCGGCGCTGCCAGGGCAGGGCGTCGGGTTCTTGCATCTGGTTCATGTTGCTCCTTTCAGTACTTCGGTATTTGAAGGCCATCACTCGTAGGCAATCCAACGGCCCGCTGCCACCACCAGCACCCACAGCACGCTCGAAATCACCATCAGCACCTTGGCGGTGCCGTCCAGTTTCTCCAGGCTGCCCCGCGCATGGAAGAAGGCCGCGTTGCACAGGGCCAGCGACATCAACCCCATCTTCACGGCAAAGGTGCGGCTGGCCAACAACTCCTGGGTCTGTGTGGCAAACATCAGCAATCCGCTGAGCCCCAACAAACCGAAGCCCACGGCCACCAGCACCAGGCTCAAGCGTGCCAACGCCCGTGCGTCCAAGGCCGATCCCAGCCCGAATACGCGCAGCTCGATCAACACCAGGTTGCCCAGCACCAAGGCCAGGCCGATCAGGTGTGCCACCTCCAGCAGGGGATACGCCCAGGGATGGGCGGCCAACGCAGCGAACATGGGGCCTAGGTTATCGCAAGCAATTGGGCCCCGTGTGCATCACGCCAGGCGGGCGGCTTCATCAAGCTGCAGAGGGATAGAGACCCCGCTGCCGGGCCATCACGCGCGTGAGGCCCAACAGGGCACCGATGGCCGGCATCGGCTCACCCAGGCGCAAGCCAATCTCATGCACCGCCGTCACGATGGCATCCAGCTCAATCGGCCGCCCGGCTTCCACATCCTGCAGCATGGACGTCTTCACGGCGCCCAAGCGGCTGGTGATGGCGTGCCGCTCTTCCGGGCTTTGGGCGATGGGGCAGTCGATGCGCGCACCGATGCGCGAAGCCTCCAGCATGGCCTGTGAACAAAACTCGCGCAGCAGCGGGTCGGCCAGCACATGGTCCATGGTGGTGCCGGTGAGTGCGCTCACCGGGTTCATCGTGAGGTTGCCCCACAACTTGTACCAAATGTCGTGTCGAATGTTCTCGCTGTGCGTGACCTCAAACCCTGCAGTGGCCAGCACCTCGCACAGGGCCTGCACGCGCGGGCTGCGGCCGCCCCAAGGCTCGCCCAGCATCAGCCCGCGTCCCATGCGGTGCAGCACCATGCCCGGATGCGGTGTGAAGGCCGACCCATGAACCACGCAGCCGATGACCTGCTCCATGGGCAGATGGCGCGCCAGCAGGCCCTGCGGGTCCACACTGCTCAGCCCTTGGTTTTCAAACCCAGGCACCCGGTCGCAAAACCACCAGGGCACGCCGTTCATCGCCGGCACGATCAGCGTGTGTGGGGCGAACAGGGGGCCGAGTTGCGGCGCCAGCGCCTGCAGGGCAGGGCCCTTCACCGCAATGATCACCACGTCCTGCACACCCAGTGCCTTCGGGTCGGCCGAGGCCAAGGCAGGCGCCTGCACATCGCCGTCGGGGGACGTCAGGCGCCAGCCCTCCCGCTGCAGCGCCGCCAGCGTTTCGCCCCGGGCCAGCGCGCTCACCTGGTGCGTGCCCATTGCCGCCAGCCGCGCGCCAATCAGGCCCCCAATGGCGCCCGCGCCCACGATCGCAATCTTCATGCGGTTCTCAATTCAAGGACGCTTCTCAAGGCTCGTCACGGTGTACGCGCCGTCGATCTTCTCGGCCGTGAAGAGGATCTTGTCGCCTTCCTTCAGGCCCTCCAGCAGCGCCGCGTTCTTCACGCGGAACACCATGGTCATGGGCGGCATGTCCAGGTTGGCGATGTAGCCATGGCGCAACTGGATGCGGCCGGTGGAGGCCTCCACGCGGCGAACCTCAGCCTCAGCCTTGGCCGCCGCCTGTGGTGCGGCAGCATTGGGCGCTGCAGCCGGCGTGGCACCAGCGGCCGGGGCAGTCCCCTGTGCGCCAGCAGGAGCGCCGGTCAGCAGTGCCAGCACGGCGGCGGCCACACCCAGGGCACGGGTCTTCAAAGCGATGTCATTCATCGTGTGTCCTCCTTCATGGAAGTCCAATCCACATGATTGTGCAGGGCTTCAGCGCGCAGTGCGCCATGTTCAATGGTGACCATGTCCACCACCTCCCGGCTTGCGCACCTTCACCTCCACATCCGACCCCTTGGTCACCCGGGGCATGGAACCGGGTGAACTGGCCGCAGGTTTGGCCGCGCCGTCCTGGTGCGGCGGCGTGGGCCCCTTGAACTCATAAGCCACCGTCCCGGCCTGGTGCTTGAACCAGCCCGGGTCCTTGTAGTCCCCGCGCTTCAAGCCCTTGCGCACCTTGATCATGCTGAACATGCCGCCCATGCCCACCGGGCCGAAGGGTCCTTCCCCGGTCATCATCGGTGCGGTGTTGTCGGGCAAGGGCATCTCCATTTCGGTCATGTCGTGCATGCCGCGTTCGCCCATCACCATGTAGTCCGGGATCAGCTTGGTGATGTCCTTGACCACCTCCCGGTGGTCCACCCCGATCATCGTGGGCACGCCGTGTCCCATCGCGTTCATCGTGTGGTGGCTCTTGTGGCAATGGAAGGCCCAGTCGCCTTCCTCGTCCGCAATGAAGTCCATCTGCCGCATCTGGCCCACCGCCACATCCACCGTCACCTCCGGCCAGCGCGAACCGCGCGGCGTGGGCCCACCATCGGTGCCGGTGACGAAGAACTCGTGCCCGTGGATATGGATCGGGTGGTTGGTCATGGTCAGGTTGCCCACGCGCAGCCGCACGCGGTCCTTGTGGCCCACCACCAGCGGATCAATGCCGGGAAAGATGCGGCTGTTCCAGGCCCACAGGTTGAAGTCCAGCATCGTCATCACCTTGGGCGTGTAGCTGCCCGGGTCGATGTCGTAGGAACTCAGCAGGAAGCAGAAGTCGCGGTCCACCTCATCAATCAAGGGGTGCTTGTTCTTCGGGTGGGTGACCCAAAAGCCCATCATGCCCATCGCCATCTGCACCGTCTCGTCGGCGTGCGGGTGGTACATGAAGGTACCGGGCCGCCGCGCCTCGAATTCGTACACATAGGTCTTGCCCGGCGGGATGGCTGGTTGCGTCAGGCCCGTCACGCCATCCATTCCATTGGGCAGGCGCTGCCCGTGCCAGTGGACGCTGGTGACCTCGGGCAGCTTGTTCGTGACGA
Organism: Rubrivivax sp.; assembly: GCA_027487995.1. GTDB lineage: Bacteria > Pseudomonadota > Gammaproteobacteria > Burkholderiales > Burkholderiaceae_C > RFTU01. Next base: position 5,887 of record JAIYCN010000210.1, read on the forward strand.
AGATGCGCACACGGTCACCTTCCACCACCTCGATGGTGGGGCCCGGGCTTTGCCCGTTGTAGCCCCACAGGTGCGCCTTGAAGCCGGGGCACATCTCGCGAACCACCGGTTCGGCCACCAGGTGGAACTCCTTGACGCCCTGGTTCATGCGCCAGGGCAGGGTCCATCCGTTGAGCGTGACCACCGGGTTGTAGGGCCGTCCGGTGGCGGGTGACAGCGGCGGCATGGTGTCGGGCTTGGTCTGCAGCACGGGCTCGGGTAGTGCAGCCAGGGCCACCGTGCTCACGGCACCGGCGGAATCGGCCGCCGTGATGCCGGCGGACTTGAAGAACTGTCGTCGGGAAACCATGATCTGTGTCACTCCTCAGTGGGGTCCATGGGGTGCAGCGGGAGCGGCGGAGGCGGGCGTGCGCGCACCCGCGGCACCGCTGCCCACCATCGACAAGCCCACAGGCCCCAGCAAGGCCATCTCCAGTTCCGCATCGGCCACCCAGAAGTCGCGCAGGGCGTCCAGGTACTGCGACACCCCGGTGATCTGTGAGCGTGCATCGGCCAGCAGTTCAAACACGCCAATCAGCATGCCGTTGTAGCGGAGCAGGTTTTCTTCGGAGATGCGCTTCTTCAGCGGCACCACCTCGTCGCGCTGGTGACGGGCAATGTCGTGCGTGGCACGCCAATGGCCGTAGGCCTCGCGCACTTCAGAACGAGCATTGACGGCGGTTTGCGCCGCGCGGCTGATGGCTTGCTGATACAGCGCTTCCGCCCGTGCCACGCGCGCCGTGCCCCAATCGAACAGCGGCAGTTCCAGGCTCACTTCCCAGCCGCCATGCGCGTGCTCTTCATTGCTGCTGTTGAGGTGACCACCCAGCTCCAGCACGTTGATGAACCGGGTGGTCCGCGTCAGCCCCAGGGCCCGAGCCGTCTGTTCCGTTTGCAGCTTCGCGGCCTGCACATCAAGCCGCCTGGCCATGGCCTCACGCTCGATGTCTGGGCGGTCGGGCAAGGCCGCGGGCAGGCCCGGCAGGCGCTCGGGCAATTGCAGCGCGGTCAAATCTGAACCCCACAGCCCCAGGAGCCGCACCAGCCGTTCTCGCGTGGCCATCTCCTCACGCAGCGCCCGCGCATAGCCCTGCACGGCATCGGCCTGAAAGCTTTGCTCGCGCGCCTGCTGCAGCTTGTTGAAGTTGCCCACTCGGGCCATGCGCCGTGCCAGTTCCGCACTGGCCTCGGCGGCCTTGAGCACGTCGGCCATGTAGCGGCTGCGCTCGCGCGCGGCCACGGCGTCCACCTGGGCGCGGCGTACTTGTGTGATCAGGGCCATCACCTGCAGCGCGGCTGTGCGCTCGGCCTGGTTCAGGCGGCGCTGTTCCACCTCGCGCAGCCATGGCAGCACCAAGAGCCGGGCCAGGTTGATGTGGATGCCACGCTCAATCTCGCGCTTGTCGCCCTCAGAACTGCGGCCGAAGGTGAAGCCCGGATTGGGCAGGCGGTCGGCCTGCAGCACCTCGGCCTGTGTGATCCCCAGTTCGGCGCGTTGAGCCTGAAGCCCGGCGTTGTTGAGCAGTGCCAGTTCCACCGCGGTGGCCGCGGTCAGGGGCTGCCGCAGCAGCGCGTCCACACGGGCGCGGGCTTGTGCCCTGTCGTCGTCAGTTCGCTGCCATTGCACCGAGGCCGCGCTGCCGATCTGGGCGCGGGCCACGTCCTGGGCTTGGCCCAGCGGTGGTGGCGTGAGCGTGGTGGCGCAGCCTGTCAGGCCAACAGCGGCAACAGCCATGGCCCGTTTGAGCCATTGCTCCCGGGGGCGGAGGGGTGAGCTCATTTGGCCTTCTCCGGTCCGGACGGGATGCCATGGGCCTCCTTGAGGTAAGCGCGCCATCCTCCGGCTTCTTCCACCACCCGATTGGCGTTCAGCCAAGAACCCACCGGGATGGGTTCAGCCGCGCTGGGCCGCAGCGCAGAGCGGTGTACGACTGCCGGAACGGGTGCCTGTGCATCAAGCGGGTTCCATCGGGTTGAGGGTGTGCGCGCGGCCATGGGGGTGGGCACAGGGGCTCCTGCAACTGGGGAGTTCGCTCGGTTCTCCGAGGTGGTGGTGGACGGCGCAGGTTGCGCCCCCGAGACGGGGGTTCCAAAGCCGAAGACAAGGGTCAGCGCCAAGGCCGGCCAAACGGCCGCCTCGAACGGACCGTGTGCACGCGTTGTCAGCATGGACACTCCAGACGTAAAAGTAGATGGGACGGATCCTGCGCAGAGCGATCAACGCCGCCTGACTTGAGGCGGCAACCCTGGCTTGAGTCCTGACGGATTCGAATGAAGCCCTGAGGCCGACCGTCAGGCTTTGGGGGGCTTGTCCGGGGTGTGCATCGGGCCACTGAGGCACTGCGCCTGTGGCGGTGCTTGCCACTCATGCGTGGGAGCATCGAGTGGCGGGACCAGGGTCTCACGAGGGAAGCCGGCGGTCACGCAGCAATGGCATTGCTCACCGCAGTGACCATCGCCCAGCGCGGCGGCGGAATGGTCACCCTCGTCACCAGCACAGCAAGACTCGTGATGGTGAGCGTCGGGGCCGCCCATCGACTCGGCGGGCATCAAAACTGACGCTTCATCGAGACCGATCTGCACCGAAGCGAGTGCCACCGACTGTGAGGAGGCCATGGTCACCGCCATGCGAGAGGCAGCCCAACCCTGGAGCGGCAGGCCAAGCGCCAACAGCACAATCACCAGGGTTCGCCACCACATCGCCATGTTCAAAGGCTAACACTTCTGCGTGAGCCCTGCATCCCGCTAGGGTGCTGCGGGATTCGTGCGCTTCAGGCTGTCGCGGATCTCCCGCAACAGCCGAACCTGTTCGGTGTCTTCGATCACGGCAGGCGTCGGTTCGGGCTCGGCCATCGGGGCGGTTGGTGCGCTCGGCACGGCCTCTGCCTGGGGCTGCTCGGCCAGCCGCTTGAGCCGGTTGACTTGGCGGACCATCACGAAGATGGCCGCCGAGACAATGAGAAAGTTCAGGGCCACCGTGATGAAGCTGCCATAGGCCAGCAGGGGCACACCGGCTTTCTTCAGCTCCGGCAGGCTCAGTGTCGTGCCGGCAGGAACCGTGCCCAACACGATGAACAGGTTGGAAAAATCAAGGTTGCCCACCAGCATCGCCAGCAGCGGCATCACGATGTCTTCCACCAGTGAGGTGACGATCTTGCCGAACGCGGCGCCAATGATCACGCCCACCGCCAGATCAATCACGTTGCCCTTGACGGCGAATTCCCGGAATTCCTTCAACAGACTCATCACGCCACTCCCCAGTTCGACTGCGGGAGGATGATCGCACGCACCGTTGGCTGTGCGTCGTCAAAGTGCGAAGTCGTAGTCCACGATCAAGGGAGCATGATCAGAAAACCGCTGCGCCTTGTAGATGGAGGCCGTTCGAGCTGCTGCAGCAACACCCGGCGTGGCCAGGTGGTAGTCGATCCGCCAGCCCACGTTCTTCGCATAGGCCTGCCCGCGGTTGCTCCACCAGGTGTAGCCCGCTTCGCCCACCTCGGGGTGCAGGGCTCGAAATACATCCACCAAGCCACCACCGCCGCGGCCCTGGTTCAACAACTGGGTCATCCACGCCCGCTCCTCGGGCAGGAAGCCGCTGTTCTTCAGGTTGCCCTTCCAGTTTTTCAGGTCGATCTCCTGGTGTGCAATGTTCACGTCGCCCACCAGAATGAATTCGCGTGTTTTGCGCAGTTTCTTCAGGTGCTCGCCCATCACCTCCAGAAAACGAAACTTCGCAGCTTGGCGGTCTTCGCCCGATGAGCCGGATGGGAAGTAGACGCTGAGCACGCTGAACTTGCGCCCCGGCTTGTCGTAGCGGTACTCCACATAGCGGCCTTCATCATCGAACTCGCCGCCGTCAAAGCCTACGATCACATCGGAAGGCACCTCGCGCGCATACAGGCCCACGCCCGAGTAGCCCTTCTTCTGCGCATGGTGGAAGGTGGCGTGCATGCCGGCCATCTCGTCGAACACACCGGCCACATCCTCGGCCTGGGCCTTGATCTCCTGCACCCCCATACAATCGATCGAAGAAGCCTCGGCCCATTCGCGCACGCCCTTGGTGGCGGCTGAACGGATGCCGTTGAGGTTGAGTGAAACAAGTCTGAACATGGTTGGGGCGCGCAGGTCGCGTTTCGCGTGGTGGGAGCGATTGATGAGTGACGCACTGGCCCAGGAATTCGTGGCCTTTTCGGTCAAATCCGGGGTGTTGCGCTTCGGGGAATTCAAGACCAAGGCCGGCCGTCTGTCCCCCTACTTCTTCAACGCAGGGTTGTTCGACGATGGCGCCAAACTGGGCCGACTCGCGGAATTCTATGCACGCCGCCTCGTGGCTTCGAAGCTTGAATTCGACATGCTCTTCGGCCCGGCCTACAAGGGCATCACGCTGGCTGCGGCGGTGTCCATTGAACTCGCACGAATGGGACACAACAAGCCCTTCGCCTACAACCGCAAGGAAGCCAAGGACCACGGCGAGGGCGGCACCCTGGTGGGCGCACCGGTCAAGGGCCGCGTGCTCATCATCGACGACGTGATCAGCGCCGGTACCTCGGTGCGTGAATCCATCCAGATGATCGAAGCCGCAGGCGCCAAGCCCTGTGGCGTGACCATCGCGCTGGACCGCCAAGAAAAGGCCACCGACGCCAGCGGCACCGAGCAGCCCTGGAGCGCGGTGCAGTATGTGCAGCAGCAGATTGGCATGCCCGTGTGCGCCATTGCCACCTTGGCCGACCTGCTGGACTACCTGGCCCGCACGCAGGAAACCACGCTGCAGGCGCATTTGCCGGCGGTGCGCGCCTACCGGAACCGCTACGGCGTGTGAGCATGGGGCTTGGCGTGCCCAGGACTGAAGCGACGTGACCGAAGCATCTGAAGCGCCCCTCACCCGTGACACCTGGGTTCCCACGCCAGCGGGTCGCTTGTACGCCCGCATCTGGGCGCCTGATGCCGCGGCGCTTGAACACCCCGATGGTGCTTTCCTGTTGCTGCACGACTCCCTGGGCAGCGTGGCCTTGTGGCGTGAGTTTCCGTCACAGCTGGCCCAGGCCACGCAGCGCCCCGTGGTGGCCTACGACCGCCTGGGCTATGGCCAGTCCGACCCCGCCGTGGGCCTTCCACCGCCGGACTTCGTGGCGCGTGAAGCACTGGCCGGTGTGAAGCCGGTGCTGGATCACTTGAAGATTGAACGCGCCACCCTCATCGGCCACAGCGTGGGTGGCGGCATGGGGGTGAATGCCTGCGTGCAGATGCCGGGCCGCATCCAGGCGCTCATCACCATTGCGGCGCAGGCCTTCCCCGAAGACCGCACGCTCAAGGCCATTGCCGAGGCCAAGGTGCAGTTTCAAGATGAGGCGCAGTTGGGCAGGCTGCGCAAGTACCACGGCGACAAGGCCCGCTGGGTGGTCGACGCGTGGACGGATTCCTGGCTCAGCGAAGCGTTCGCCTCATGGCACTTGAAGCACGTGCTGCCCCAGGTGCAGTGCCCCTTGTTGGCCCTGCATGGCGAGCATGACGAGTACGGCACGGCGGTGCACCCGCAGCTCATCAGTTCATTGGCCAGCCGGCCCTCGAAGATGGAACTGCTACCCGACACCTACCACCTGCCGCATCGTGAGAAGCCGCAGGTGGTGATCGGCCACATTCAGACTTTCCTTTCGGCCCTGGCGTAGGCCGAACGGCTAAACGCGCGTCCAGCGTGCGCGCCCGCCTAGTGCTCCGGCGGCATCAGTTGTGTTTGTATCGTTTTGAGCAGTGTCTGGGCGTGAAAGGGCTTCAGCACGAAGTCAGTCAGGTCGTGACCCCGCAAGGCCTCGGCAACACGCTCAGAGTCCTGCCCGGTGACCGCAATCACGGGCACGTCGGCCCATTGGGGCAGCCCGCGCAATGCCCGCGATGCCGACACGCCGTCAAGCTCGGGCATCTCGATGTCCATCAGCACGACGTCGGCGGGCTGTTCGGCTGCACCTGCATGGTCCAGAAATGCCTGTGCTGAATCGAACAGGCGACACTGGCCACCATGGGTCTCGACCACGCGGCGAGCCACCTCACGATTCAGACGTCCGTCGTCCACGACCCAAACCGTCCGACCTCGCAGCGCCAACTCAGTGGGGCGCATCGCGGGCGATCGGGCAGCGGCAGAGTTAGCGGCGCTGGATGGTGCCCGCGGCAAGGTCAGCGAGAACCAGAATTGCGCGCCGCCCTCGGGCCGGTTTCGCACCCCAATCTCGCCGCCCATCTGTTCAACCAGCATCCGGCTGAGATAAAGACCCAAACCGGTGCCCTTGGTGTCGCTCGGTGCAGTGTCTCTGCCCTGCATGTAAGGGCGGAACAACTGCTGCTGATCCGTCAGGGTCACGCCCGGTCCCTGGTCGTCGATCTGGAATGCCAGAAGCCAACGATCTTCACCCGGGACGGCCGAGGCCTGGGCACTCAGTTGGACGTTTCCGCTGTTCGTGAACTTCACTGCATTGCTCATCAAATTGACAAGCACCTGCTGAAGTCGCAACTCGTCACCGATCACCATGTCGATCGGGCACACTGGGTCTGGAACGGAAACCGCGGGTTTCGTGCTTGCCAAGGCACGCGCCTGGCGCGCAACCCGGTTGAACACCTCGGGGAGGCTGAAGGGGCGCTGCGCGAATTCCAGGCGGCCCTTCTCCAACTTCGCCAGGTCCAGCGTGTCGTTGACCACGCTGAGCACCATCTCCGACGCGCCGCGGATGTCGCTCACCAATTCCGACTGCTCGCGGGTCAGGGGCATGCTGTGGAGCAAGTCTCCCAAGGCGATCACGGCCGACAAAGGCGAACGAATCTCATGGCTGATGGCCGCCATGGTGGAAAGCCGTGCCTGCGACGCCTCATGAACGGCCTCGATCTGGGCGACCAGTTCGTTGATCCGGTCGTGGGCGGTCCGGATGTCGAATTCAAGTTGGGCGAATGCCGAGCGGTATTGCCGCCGGGTGACCACGGCGGTGGCCACGACCCCAGCCGATGCCAACAAGGGGTCAAAACCATCGCTTATGTGGACACCGACCCCGGTTCCCACGGCCAGGGCCGCCACCACGGCCTCATTGACCCGCTCGGTCCTACCCAAGCCATGTTGACTGCGAAGACTGTGGGAAGTAGACAACTTGTTCACCCGTAGTTGTGTTCCTAACACAGTGTAACGGGCGATCAAATCCCCCCAAACGGGCCACCACCATCCTCGACCCTCGCGCTTTTCGCCCATGTGAGCCCTCCCAGGACCACACAATGGCCTGATGGTGGCTCACCGGGTGAACTGGATGGGCAACCACCCCTTTACTTGGGGGGGTACGCAATTGAGGGGGCCAGGGGGTGCTCAGGGTGCCAACGCCGAAGGCCTTGGCGTGTCCAGGCCCGCCGTCACCCCAACTTCTTCTTCAGCAACTCCCCCGCCTGCGCCGGGTTGGCCTTGCCCTTGCTTGCCTTCATCACCTGCCCCACCAGGGCATTGAAGGCCTTGTCCTTGCCGCTGCGGTACTCGGCCACCGACTTCTCATTGGCGGCAATCACCTCGTCGACGATGGCCTCCAGAGCGCCGGTGTCGTTCATCTGCTTGAGGCCCTTGGCCTCGATCACCGCATCCACCGCGGCCGTGGCCGCTCCCAGATCGTCGGACTGTGAGGCTCCCGACCACAGTTCATCAAACACCTGCCGCGCGGAGTTGTTTGAGATGGTGCCATCCTGCACCCGGCGAATGAGCGCGCCCAGCACCACCGGGCCCACGGGCGCCGCATCTATCTCCGTGCCGGCTGCATTGAGCCGCTTGCTGATCTCGCCCATCACCCAGTTGGCCGCCAACTTGGCCTGGCCTGAAGCATCACGCGCGGCCTCGTAGTAGCGAGCCGTGGCCAGGCTTTGCGTCATCATCTGCGCGTCGTACTCGGGCAGGCCGTCCTGCGCCACGAAGCGCGCGGCCATCGCACCGGGCAACTCCGGCATCTCGGCCTTCACCCGCTCCACCCACTGCGGCGCAATCACCAGCGGTGGCAGGTCGGGGTCGGGGAAGTAGCGGTAGTCGTGCGCGTCTTCCTTGGTGCGCATGGCCCGCGTCTCGCCGGTGTCCGGGTTGAACAGCACCGTGGCCTGCTGAACTTCGAAGCCGTCCTCGATCTGGTCGATCTGCCAGTTCACCTCGTAGTCGATGGCCTGCTGCAGGAAGCGGAAGCTGTTGAGGTTCTTGATCTCGCGGCGCGTGCCGAAGGGCTCACCGGGCTTGCGGACGCTCACGTTCGCATCACAGCGGAAGGAGCCCTCCTGCATGTTGCCGTCGCAGATGCCCAGCCACACCACCAGGCCGTGCAGGGCCCGTGCATAAGCCACGGCTTCGGCGCTGCTGCGCATCTCGGGCTCGCTCACGATCTCCAGCAACGGGGTACCGGCACGGTTGAGGTCGATGCCGGTCTGCCCGGCGTAGTCCTCGTGCAGGCTCTTGCCGGCGTCTTCCTCCAGGTGGGCGCGGGTCAGGCGCACGCGGCGCGGCTCTCCGCCCAGGAGAAACTCCACCGAGCCGCCCTGCACCACCGGGGTCTCGTACTGGCTGATCTGGTAGCCCTTGGGCAGGTCGGGGTAGAAGTAGTTCTTGCGCGCGAAGATCGACAGCGGCGCCACCGTGGCCCCCACCGCCAGGCCGAAGCGGATCGCCCGCTCCACCGCGCCCCGGTTGAGCACCGGCAGGGTGCCCGGCAGCGCGAGGTCCACCGCGCAGGCCTGGGTGTTGGGATCGGCGCCGAAGCGGGTCGACGCGCCGCTGAAGGCCTTGGAGACGGTGGACAGCTGGGCGTGGGTCTCCAGGCCGATGACCACCTCCCAGCCGCGGACGAGCGGGGCGGGGGTCATGCGCGTTCTCCGGTGGACGCCGACGCCGCCCCGGCCGCGGGGTGCCGCAGGTGCCAGTCGGTCGCCTGCTGCAGGGCATGCGCGGCGTGCAGCAGCCGGCCCTCGTCGAAGTAGTTG
>JAIYCN010000231.1 GCA_027487995.1 Rubrivivax sp.
ATGGCCACCGTGCGGGTCTCCGGATTGACGGTGTCACCCACAAAGACGATGCGCCCGGTCCAGCGCTGCTGCTGGCCCAAAGCCGGCACCTGCACCTCCACCTGCTGCCCCACCTGAACCGCACGCGCGGTCTGCTCGGGCAGGCCACCCACCACCCACACGCGTGTGAGGTCGGCCACCGTGAACAAGGGGTCACCGGGCTGGGCCACTTGTCCTTGGCTCACCTTGCGCTCAATCACGGTGCCGGCAAGCGTTGAGGTCACGGCCGCCTGGGACACCAGGTTCCCCTGCTGACGCAGACGCGCCATGGCATCGGCCGGAACGCCCATCAACTGCAATTGGTCCGCGGCGGCCTTCAACTCGGCCGTGGCGATCGCCAACTCCGATTGACGCCGCTGCAACTCGGCCGATCCAATGACGTCCGCACGCAACAGCTGCTGTGCGCGGTCCTCGGCGCGCTCAGCCAACTCGCGGTTTGCGTGCGCACGCAGGTATGCGAGCTGCGCCTGTGAAAGTTCGGGGCTCGAGACCTGCGCCATGGCCTGTCCGCGCGAAACACGGTCGCCCACATCCACCAGCACATCCACCACGCGTCCAGTGACCGCCGCACCAATGCGGGTCAGCTTCTGCTCGTTGGCCTCAATGCGGCCTGCCACCTCTTGCACCGACGCCAGTTCGTGCGATGCCACCGCCTGGGCCTTGAAGCGCTCCAGCATCTCAGGCTTCACATTCACCAACATCGGGTCTTCGGCGGCTGCGGCAGGCGCGCCACCCGAGGGGCTACCCGGCTGGGACGTTGTGGCTGTCTTGGCATCGGCGGGTTGGCGCGATTCGCCGCAGGCGGCCAACATGAGCACACAGGCCGCTGCAATCAGCGCTCTGATGGGGGTTGCTTGGGTCAGGTTCATAAGGATCAGCGTGGGCTTGGGGTGCGAAACAGGAAGTGGTGAGGGCATGTGTGCTTGCTTTCGCATCAGGCATTGGGGCCGGCGTACCGGCCTTCCAAGCGCTCGATTTCGATGAGCGCGGCCTGCGCCTCGAAACGAGCCTGAATGAGGTCGGCGCGCAGCGAGCGCAGCACGCGCTGCGCATCCAGCACGTCCAGGATGCCGCGCTCTCCGAATCTCCACGCGGCCTCGGCGACCCGGACAGCCGCCTCGGCTTCGGTGAGCGCGCCTTGGCTCAAGGCCCGCACTCGCGTCTGGGCCATCTCCAGCGACTTGCGCGCCATCTGCAGCTCCTGCGCCAGTTCAGCCCGCCGTCCGTCCAGTGCCGTCTGCGCGCGCACGACATCCACCTGCGCCTGGGCAATCGGCCCCTGGCGACGGTCCAACAAGGGCACGTTCAAACTCAGCCCCATCCCGTTCTGCCGCACGTCGGGTTCACGGCTTCGGCTGATCACCACGTCCACCGAGGGCAAGACCGACGACCGCGTCTGCTGAAGCACCGCGCCGGCCTGCCGGGACACCTGCTGCAACAGCACCAACTCTGGGTTGCCGTCCAAACCCCGGTCAGCCGCCTTGCTGGCCAACAAGTCCGCCGCCTCCATGACCGTGCCGGAAGCCAATGTCCACTGGGCGGGCAGCGTCCCGCCGGCCAAGCGGTTCAGTGCCAGCCGAACCTGGTCCACCTGAAGGCTGGCCTGTTGCACGCGCTGCCGCGCCACGATGATTTCAGCGTCGGACTTGATGAGGTCATAGCGTGCGGCCTCACCCAACTCCACACGCCGGCGAACGCGGTCGCGTACCTGCTCCAGCAACGTCAGGGATTCGGCATAGGCCTGCACCTCCTGCTGGCGCAGACCCAACTCCACCGCCAGTATCCGCACACGGGCCGACACATCGTTACGCAACAGGCTGCGCTGTTGCCGAGCCACATCAACCCCCGCCTGTGCAGCAGCCTTGCGTGCCTGCCGCAGCCAGGGGTTCTCCAGGGGCTGTGCCACTGTGACGGCTGTGGTGTCGCCCGCAGCGCCCGTCGGCGTCGGGCGCCAACGGCCCGTTTGCCAATCCACACGGGGGTTGGGCAGCGCACTGGCAGTCACCACACCCGCCTGGGCCGCGTCCACCGCCAACGCCGCCACCTTCAGGTCGGCCTGGTTGGCCAACACGCGCTCCAAAAGCGCATCCACACCCAGTGCGATGGCGGAGTTGGAAGCCCCAACCGATGAAACGCCAGGGGCGATGGCGACCGAGCCCACGGTCACGGCCGACGCGTCCAGGCCAGGGGTCTCGGCCAAGGCGGGCTGGACGGCGCAAAGCCCCAGCACCGCCAGCATGGGAATGCCCGCGCGGGCCAGCTTGAAATTCGGTTTTCTGTGCATGGTGTGTGTCAAAAGGAACGGGTGCGAAGAACCGCACCCGAACAACACCCTGCACTCTAGGGTTAAGTAAATACCCTAAAAACCATGTCTTTAGGGAACGAAATTCTGTTTTTTACGAACTTGAGATGATCTGCTTCACCAGGGGATGGTGTTGGGACCGACGGGTGACGATGGCGTGGATGTCCTCAGTCAACTCCGTCTGGGCCAGCACCTTCAGCCCCCGCACCACCTGCAGATCCTCCATGCCCAGCGTGCTGATGGGAAACACACCCATTCCGCGCGCTGCGAACACCGACAGCAGCGCGCTGTCCTCGAACTCCGCCACCACGCGGGGGTTGACGTCCTGAACCTCAAACCAGGCGTCCAGTGCATTGCGCAGGGGGGAGTGTCCCGTCGGCAACAGAACCGGCAAGCGGTTCAGGCAGGACGGAAAGTCGGCGGCCGTGGCCTTGGTCACCAGCGTGGCAGGTCCACACCAGGCCACCGGCGACGACACCAGCAAACGACTGCTCACCTTCAGGTTGGGGTTGTGTGGTGCCGGCTCTCCGGCCAACACGATGTCGAGCTGGTGCAGAGCCAGCTCGGCCATCAGCTCGTCGAATTCCCCTTCGTGGCACAACAACTTGAGCCCCGGGGTGTTCAGCACGGGATCCAACAGTGCATGCGCCGCCAGCTTGGAGAGTCCATCGGACATCCCGACATTCAGACGAACGGTACTGGCCGAGGCCACCTCCCTCACCTCTCGGATGATGGACTGCCCGATCTGGAAGATCTCCTCGGCCCGCTGGAACGCCACCTGTCCCGCCTCCGTCAGGGCCACGCCACGCCCCAGGGGCTTCAGCAATTGATGCCCCAAGGAGCGCTCCAATTCGCGGACCTGCGCGCTCACTGTCTGGACCGCCATGCCCAGTCGCTCAGCCGCACGAGCGATGCCGCCTTCCTTGGCCACCACCCAGAAGTAGTGAAGGTGACGATAGTTGAGTGTGGACATGATGGAAGCAGTTCAAAAAAACCGAACGAAGTTAACTTTCGGATCGAATTTTCCGTTTCTCTGAGTCAGAAGACAACCCAGGGACTCATGTCATCCATCACCAAGGTCTACCATGCGCCATGTCGACCCATCTGCTCTACCTCCATGGCTTCCGGTCCTCACCCCAGTCCGCCAAGGCTCAGGCCGTCCAGCGTTGGGTACAGACATACAGGCCGGATGTTCAGTGGCTGTGTCCGCAACTGCCACCCTCGCCCGCCCAGGCCATGGACGAAATCCTTGAAGCCACGAAGGCGTGGCAGCTCGATTCCGCCTGTGTGATGGGCAGTTCCCTTGGCGGCTTCTACGCCACTGTGGTGGCTGAGCTCCGGGGTTGGCGCGCAGTGGTCCTGAACCCCGCCGTCAACCCCGCGCGCGACCTGGCCCGCCACATCGGCGAACACTCCGCATGGCACGACCCCAGCCTGCGCTTCACTTTCGAGGCTCGGCACGTCGAGGAACTGCGCTTGATGACCCCCACGACACTGACGCGCCTGGAGCGATACGGCGGCATCATCGCCTTGGGCGACGAAGTGCTCAACGGTTCAGAAATGGCCGAGCGCTATCGCGGCAGCGCGGTCACCGTGATCCCGGGCGGCGACCACGGCCTGTCGACGTTTGAGAAGGACCACCTGGCAAATATCATGGGCTGGCTGCAGCGTGCGCCTTAGCGCCAAGGTGCCACCGAATTGCGCCATCAGCCCCCATTCAGCCCAGGGCCGCAATCACCTCCAGCGGCGCCTGTACCAGCTCAATGAGCACGCCCTCCCCGCCGACCGGGAACTCGTCATTTCCCTTCGGATGGATGAAGGTGATGTCGAACCCTGCCGCGCCCTTGCGGATGCCCCCGGGGGCAAAACGAACCCCGTTGGCCATCATCCAGTCCACGGCCTTGGGCAGGTCGTCCACCCACAACCCGATGTGGTTCAAGGGGGTGGTGTGCACCGCCGGCTTCTTCTCCGGGTCCAACGGCTGCATCAGATCCACCTCCACCTGCGTCGGCCCCGTGCCCAGCGCGCAGATGTCCTCATCCACGTTTTCACGCTCGCTCACGAAGGTGCTCTTGACCTGCAGCCCCAGCATGTCGACCCACAAGCTGCGCAGCTTGTCCTTGCTGGGCCCGCCGATGGCCACTTGCTGAATTCCGAGAATCCGGAAAGGTTTGTTTTGGCTCATGCGTCGTTCCTCGGTCCTCACTCAAACTCAATGATCGTCTGATCCACAGCAAGGCTCTCACCCACGCCAGCCTTTACCGCCTTCACCACGCAATCCTGCGTCGCCGTGAGGATGTTCTCCATCTTCATCGCCTCGATCACCGCCAGTCGCTCTCCGGCCAACACCTTCTGGCCCACCTGCACGGCCACATTCACCAGCAGGCCCGGCATGGGCGACAGCAGCATCTTGGACAGATCAGGCGGCGCCTTGTAGGGCATCAGCTTGAAGAGTTCCGCTGCGTGAGGCGACAGCACCAAGGCCTGAATGGCCGTGCCGTTGTGTGAGATGCGCAAGGCCAGGGGCTGTTTGGACGATCCCCGCTCCACCTGTGCGCTGAAGGCCTGACCATTGACGGTGCCGACCATCAGGATTTCACCGAGCTTGGTGCGACTTTGGATGGCAAAGGTGCGGCCATCGACCTTCACCTCGGCCTTGCCCGACACCGGCTCGAACTCGCCCACCTTCACCTGGTGGTACTCGTGCTGGCCTTTCTCGCCCAGCACCACCACCACAAAGTCACCCGCGTGGGCAACCTCATGGCCCATCACCTGCCCGCTGATGCCTGCGGCCCGGTGGCGCGCCTTGCAGCGCACAAAGCCGGCGATGGCGATCAGAAAGGATGGGTCGTCGTGAGGCACATCCTCGGCTCGGAAGCCCTTGCCATAGTGCTCGGCGATGAAGCCGGTGTTGAACTGTCCGGTCACAAACTTCGGATGGGCCAGCAACGCTGCCTGGAACGGGATGTTGCTGCTGATGCCGCGAATGACGAAGGCATTGAGTGCCTCGCGCATCTTGGCAATCGCCTCGTTTCGGTCACGCCCATGCACGATCAGCTTGGCGATCATCGAGTCGTAGTACATCGGGATCTCACCGCCCTCGTACACGCCCGTGTCCACCCGCACACCGCCGTAGTTGCCGTTGTCATAGGCCGCACCCTGCAATGTGCAGCGGCCCTGCTCCAGGTTCTGCGCCGGCGGCAAATAGCGCACCAGGCGGCCGGTGGAGGGCAGGAAATTGCGGAAGGGGTCTTCGGCGTTGATGCGGCACTCGATGGCCCAGCCGTCACGGGCGATCTGATCCTGAGTGAACCCGAGCTTTTCACCAGCCGCCACGCGGATCATCTGTTCCACCAGGTCCAAGCCGGTGATGCACTCCGTCACCGGATGCTCCACCTGCAGTCGCGTATTCATCTCCAGGAAGTAGAAGTCCTGGTCCTTGCCCACCACGAACTCCACCGTCCCGGCACTCTGGTACTTCACCGCCTTGGCCAGCGCCACGGCCTGCTCGCCCATGGCCTTTCGGGTGGCCTCGCTGATGAAGGGCGACGGCGCCTCTTCGATCACCTTCTGATGGCGGCGCTGGATGGAGCACTCCCGCTCCCACAGGTACACCACGTTGCCGTGGCCGTCCCCCAGGATCTGGATCTCGATGTGGCGCGGCTCCAGCACATACTTTTCAATGAACACACGGTCATCACCAAAGCTGTTGCGCGCCTCGTTGCGGCAACTCGCAAAGCCCTCGTGCGCTTCCTTGTCATTGAAGGCCACGCGCAGGCCCTTGCCACCACCACCAGCGCTGGCCTTGATCATCACCGGATAGCCGATCTTCTTCGCAATCTCCACCGCCTGCTCGGGCGTGTCGATGGCGTCGTTGTAGCCCGGGATGGTGTTGACCTTGGCTTCGTTGGCCAACTTCTTGGACGCAATCTTGTCGCCCATGGCCGCAATCGAGTAGTGCTTGGGGCCAATGAAGACGATGCCCTCTTCCTCGCAACGCTTGGCGAAGGCCTCGTTCTCCGACAGGAAGCCATAACCGGGGTGCACCGCCTGTGCACCGGTTTGCTTGCAGGCCGCGATGATCTTGTCGGCCACCAGGTACGACTCACGCGAGGGTGCCGGCCCCAACAGCACCGCCTCGTCGGCAAGCTCGACGTGGCGGGCGTCCTTGTCCGCTTCGGAATACACCGCCACCGTGGCAATGCCCATCTTGCGCGCCGTCTTGATGACACGGCAGGCGATCTCGCCGCGGTTGGCAATCAGGATCTTCTTAAACAATTTCAGCTCCCGCGTCGAGATCACCTGCACACGCTACGCGTGTCACGCAATTTGGCTTCGCCGCAACGGCCTGACGGCCGTTGTCCCCGCGGTTGGCAATCAGAATCTTCTTGAACATTTGCGAATCTCCCAACCCCATCACAGCGGAATGTTCCCGTGCTTGCGCAACGGGTTCTCCAGTTTCTTGTCCTTGAGCATCTTGAGTGACCTGCAGATGCGCGAGCGCGTCTCATGCGGTTGGATCACATCGTCGATGAAGCCCCGCGCGCCCGCCACGAACGGATTGGCAAAGCGCGCCTTGTATTCGGCCTCGCGCGCCGCCAGCTTGGCC
>JAIYCN010000020.1 GCA_027487995.1 Rubrivivax sp.
AGCCGATCACCGGGGAGATCACCTATGGTCTGGAGCGTCTGGCCATGTACCTGCAGGGTGTGGAGAACGTCTATGACCTGGTCTACGCACCAGGGATCAGTTATGGCGACGTCTTTCACCAGAACGAGGTGGAGCAAAGCACCTACAACTTCGAGCATTCCAACGTGGAGTTCCTGCTACAGGCCTTTGCCGCGCATGAAGGCAATGCGCAGCACCTGATGGCCCAGCAGTTGGCCCTGCCCGCCTATGAGCAGGTGCTCAAGGCCGCGCATACATTCAACCTGCTGGATGCGCGTGGCGCCATCTCGGTGACGGAGCGTGCGGCCTACATCGGCCGTATTCGGAATTTGGCGCGCAGTGTGGCCGCCAGTTACCTGGACAGCCGGGCGCGACTGGGCTTCCCCCTGGCGCCCAAGCACTGGGCCGATGAAACGCTGGCCAAGCTGGCCGCGCAACAAGAACAGCAGAAGAAGGCGGCCTGAAGACCATGGCAAACATGAATGCAAGCGCCGCGAATCTGTTGGTGGAGTTGTTCGTTGAAGAGCTGCCGCCCAAATCACTGAAGAAGCTCGGGGCCGTTTTTTCCGATGCACTGGCCACAGGCCTGCGGGCGCAAGGCCTGGCCTCCGAGGGCAGTGTGGCCACCCCCTTTGCCAGCCCGCGCCGCCTGGCGCTGCACCTGACAAACGTGGCCGGCAAGGCGGCGGACCGGCCGCAGCAGACCAAGCTGATGCCCGTGGCCGTGGGTTTGGATGCGGCCGGCAACGCCACCCCGGCCCTGCTGAAGAAGCTCGGTTCGATGGGCCTGGACGCCGGCGCGGTGGCAGGCCTCAAGCGTCAAGGCGAGGGCAAGGCCGAGACGCTGTTCCTGGACACGGTGGTGCCGGGTGCCACATTGGCGGAAGGCCTGCAGAAGGCGCTGGATGAAGCGCTGGGGGCCCTGCCCATTCCGAAGGTGATGAGCTACCAGCTGGAGCAGGGCGGCCCTGCGGTGCAGCCGGGCTGGACCAGCGTGCACTTCGTGCGCCCCGCGCACGGCCTGGTGGCCCTGCATGGTGATGCGGTGGTGCCGGTGTCGGTGCTGGGCCTGACGGCCGGGCGCGTGACGCAGGGGCATCGGTTTGAGGCCAAGGTGCCTTCCATTGAGCTCGCACACGCCGACCACTACGAGCAGAAGCTGGCCGACGACGGGGCGGTGATCGCCCGCTTCGAGGCCCGCCGTGCGGAGATCGTTCGCCAGCTTGCGGCTGCGGCTTCGGCCGTGGGCTTGAAGCCCATTGAGGATGAGGCGCTGTTGGACGAAGTGACGGCCTTGGTGGAACGGCCCAATGTGCTGACCTGCCAGTTCGAGAGTGAATTCCTGGCGGTGCCGCAGGAGTGCCTGATTCTCACGATGAAGGCCAACCAGAAGTACTTCCCGCTGCTGGATGCGGCCGGCAAATTGACACACCGCTTTCTGATCGTCAGCAACATCAGTCCTGCTGATCCCTCGGCCGTGATCCAGGGCAACGAGCGCGTGGTGCGCCCGCGTTTGGCCGATGCCAAGTTCTTCTTTGACCAGGACCGCAAGCGCACCCTGGCCGAACGGGTGCCTGGGTTGGAAAAGGTGGTTTACCACGGCAAGCTGGGCACGCAGGGTGAACGCACCGAGCGCGTGCGCGCGATTGCGCATGCCATCGTGAATCAGTTGCGCATGGCCACCGTGCCCTACACGGTGGAGGCCAAGGACGAGTTCGAAGTGCTGGACTCCAAGGTTCAGCAGGCCGCCACGCTGGCCAAGGCGGACCTGTTGACCGACATGGTGGGTGAGTTCCCGGAGCTGCAGGGCATCATGGGCGCCTACTACGCACGCCACGAGGGCCTGCGCGACGGGGTGGCCATTGCCATCGAGGACCACTACAAGCCCCGCTTTGCGGGTGATGCGCTGCCACGCAACCACACCGGTACGGTGGTGGCCCTGGCCGACAAGCTGGAAACCCTGGTGGGCCTCTTCGGCATCGGGCAATTGCCCACGGGAGACAAGGACCCCTTTGCGCTGCGCCGTCACGCCTTGGGCGTGATCCGCATCTTGTCGGAGAAGAACCTGCCGCTGGACCTGCCGGCGCTGCTGGCCGCCGCGGTACCCGCGTTTGGTGAGTTGATTGCCGACCCCAGCAGCGCGCTGTTCGACTTCTTCTACGACCGTCTGGCCGTGTCCCTGCGCGAGCAGGGCTACACCGCGCACGAAGTGGAGGCCGTGCTGGGCCTGCGCCCAGCGCGTTTGGGTGAAGTGGTCAAACGCCTGGAGGCCGTGCGTGCCTTTGCCGCGCTGCCCGAGGCCGCTTCGCTGGCCGCGGCCAACAAGCGCGTGTCCAACATCCTGAAGAAGGTGGAGGGCGCGCTGCCCGAAGGGGTGGATGCGGCCTTGTTGCGCGAGCCGGCTGAACAGGCACTGGCCGCTGCACTGGAAGCCGCGGCTCCGGCGGCGCAGCGCCAGTTCGAGGCGCGTGACTACACCGGTTCGCTCAAGGCCCTGGCCGTGCTCAAGGCGCCCGTGGATGCCTTTTTCGACGGCGTGATGGTCAATGCGGAGGACGAAGCCTTGCGCCGCAACCGCCTGGCCTTGCTGCGCCGTCTGCACGAGGCCATGAACCAGGTGGCGGACCTTTCTCGCCTGGCGGCCTGAACCGCGTTCGATGCACTGAATCTCGGAAAGCCTCGCCGTGCCGATCACTGCTCACCACGCCGTCAAGCTCGTCATTCTGGGCCGCGACGGCGTGCTCAACCGCTACCGCGAAGACCATGTGAAGGAGCCGCAGGAGTGGGAGCCACTCCCGGGTGCGCTGGAGGCGGTGGCGCGGCTCAACCACGCGGGCTGGCATGCGGTGGTGGCCACCAACCAGGCGGGCATCGGCCGCGGGCTCATTGACATGGCCTCGCTCAACGCGGTGCACCAGGCCATGATTCGGCGTCTGGCGGATGCCGGGGGCCGCCTGGACGCCGTGTTCTTCTGCCCCCACACGCCCGAGGAGCAGTGCGATTGCCGCAAGCCCCTGCCGGGCATGATGCTGCAGATTGCGCAGCGTTATGGCGTGGAGTTGGGTGGCGTGCCCATGGTCTGCGACAACCTGCGTGACCTGAAGGCCGCGTTGGCGGCCGGCTGCCAGCCGCACCTGGTTCGCACCGGGCGCGCTGCTTCGCTGGACGATGAGCAGGTGGCCGCGCTGCTGCAGCAGGTGCCGGGTACCCGTGTCCACCGCGACCTGCCGGCCTTGGCCGAAGCCCTGATGCGTGGGGCGGTGGCATGAGCGCGGTCCGCTCCCTCATCTTCTTCCTGTGGATGGCCGTGACTGTCATCCCCTGGGCTATCGTCTCGCTGGTCATGTCGGTCTTCGTGCGTGGTGCCCCTCTCTACTGGTTCACCATGGGGTGGTTGCGCTTGGCGGTTTGGGGCGCACGCGTGATCTGCGGTGTGCAGTACCGCGTGCAGGGCATGGAGCGGTTGCCGGCCCCGGATGCGCTCACACCGGTGATCCTGGTTCCGAAGCACCAGTCCACATGGGAGACCTTTGCCTTCCCCACGCTGATGAGCCACCCCTTGGCCTACGTGTTCAAGAAGGAACTGCTGTTGGTGCCCTTCTTCGGGTGGGCGATGGGGCGCTTGGACATGATCCACATCGACCGCAGCAAGCGGGCCGAGGCCTGGAACAAGGTGGCCGAACAGGGCCGCCGCCTGATGGACCGCGGCGTGTGGGTCATCATGTTCCCCGAGGGCACCCGCACGCCGCGGGGTTCGCAAGGCACCTACAAATCGGGAGCTTCACGCCTGGCGGTGACCACGGGTGCCTACCTGGTGCCGATTGCCGTGACGTCGGCGCGCTGCTGGCCGCGCAAGTCCTTCCTGCTGCGGCCCGGCGTGATTGATGTGTCCATCGGTCACCCCATTGCCTCCGCTGGTCGGGACGCGGAAGGCCTCATGCGAGAGGTTGAAGGCTGGATCGAGGCCGAGATGCGCCGCTTGGACCCCGAGGCCTACCGGACCTAAACTCTCCACCCATGGCGGGCTTCCTGCAACTGGCGCTGGGGTTCTTTGATGAGCCGAGCGCCCCCGTCTCCAGGCCCGTCTTGCCTGCGCCGGCCTCAACCGTCACTCCGGTGGTGTTGCCCGCTTTGGTCCCTGCGGCGTCACCGCCCAACACCGCGCCCACCGAGGCCGCGGGCCCGGCCCCGGTTGTTCACCCCCAAGCCACCCGCGACATCCTCTTGTCCGGCCAGCGCGTGCGCTATGCGTTTAGGCGCGGCAAGCGCCGCACCATCGGCTTCGTGGTGGGTCCAGAAGGCCTGAGCGTGAGTGCCCCGCGCTGGGTGGGCCTTCAGGAGGTGGAAGCGGCCCTGCATGAAAAAGGCCCTTGGATCCTGCGCAAACTGCAGGAACAGGGCGAGCGCAACCGCCGCCTGAATGCGGCCCGGATCGTGTGGGCCGATGGAGCTGCAGTGCCCTACTTGGGCCGCGAGTTGAACCTGGCGCTGGATGCGGCCGGCATGACCGCCCCGGGGGCGGCCCTTTTGGATGCCGACGCGGCTGTTCTGCGCCTGGGCCTGCCCGCTGACGCGCAGGCCGAGCGCATCCGTGATGTGGTGCACAGCTGGTGGCAGCGCCAAGCCAAGCGGCTGTTTGAGGAGCGTTGCGCGCTGTATGCGCCGCGCCTGGGTGTGCGCGTGCAGCGTCTGTCGCTGAGCTCGGCCCAGACCCGCTGGGGCAGCGCCACCGCCGACGGATCCGTGCGCCTGAACTGGCGCCTCATCCAGTTCCCCGTGAGCACCATCGACTATGTGGTGGTGCATGAACTGGCCCACCTGCGCGAGATGAACCACAGCACAGCCTTCTGGGACGTGGTGCGCTCGGTGCTGCCGGAGTTCGAGCAGGCGCAGGTTCCCTTGAAGGCGGCCGTGCCGCTGTCGGACTGATCGTAGGATGACCGCGGCGGTCGCCTTTGCGGCTGCCGCTCAGTTTGGGAGATGCCCTGATGCTCGACCCTCAAGACCTTGAACGGTTGATGCCCGCGGAGCGGCTGCGCTTTCGCGCCCCTATCCCGGTGCAACCGGTGAGCAGCGAGGAGTTCGTGCCCGGCCCACAAAGCGCCCTTCAGCGCCAGGTGCAGGCGCGCTTGGCGCAGCTGGGTGACCAGTTGGCGCGGCATCAGGGCGTCAGCCGCCGCGCTTTCTTCCAAAGTGCGGCGGGCATGGCCGCTGCCTTCGTGGCGATGAACGAGACCTATGGCGCCACCCAGGGCCCGCTGTACGAGGCCAGCCTGGCAGAGGCAGCTGACCCGGTCCGCGCCACCGAGCGGGCAGCCGCGCTGCGCGGGCAGTTCATCATGGACATGCACACGCATTTCCTGCGCGAGGACACGCGACTGGAGGGTTTCGTGCGCTCGCGTGAAGCGGTGGGCAAGGCGGGCTGGAACCCCGCGCTGGCAGGCAAGCCCCAGACCATCGCGGACCTGAAGTTCGCCAACTACTTCAAGGAGATCTGGCTGGACAGCGACACGCAGGTGGCGCTGATTTCAGGCTCGGGCTCCGAAGACCCACGCGACTGGTTCCTCACCAACGAAATGAAGGCGCAGGCGCGGGCCGATGTGAATGCGCGAGCGGGGGCCCGCAGGCTGTTTTCGCACGCCATCTTCATGCCCGGCACGCCCGGTTGGCTGGACAAGGTGGACGAGGACCTGGAGAAGAACCGGCCCGACAGTTTCAAGGGCTACACGGTTGGCGACAACACCAATAAGCACCTGGCGCGCCACCCCTGGCATCTGGACGACGAGAAGCTCCTGTACCCTTTCTATGAGAAGCTGGTGAAGGCTTCACAGACCCAGCCGAGCCTGCGCAACGTGTGCGTTCACAAGGGCTTGTTCCCGCCCTCGGTGACCCAGCGTTTCCCGAACTTGCTGCAGTATGCGGATGTGAGAGATGTGGGCCGTGCCGCGCGAGACTGGCCGCAACTGAACTTCATCGTCTACCACTCTGGATTCCGCTACACCGGCGCGCAGGATGCGGGCTGGGCGCAGTTCGAGCAGACCGGGCGCATCGACTGGGTGACCGATTTGGCCGAGATCCCCGAGAAGTTCGGCGTGAAGAATGTCTACGGTGACCTCGGCCAGATCTTCGCGCAGAGCACCGTGGCGCAACCGCTGCTCTGCGCAGCCATGATGGGGCAACTCATCAAGGGACTGGGCGCCGACCATGTGGTGTGGGGAACGGACGCGGTGTGGACAGGCTCACCCCAGTGGCAGATCGAGGCCCTGCGCCGGTTGGAGATTCCCGAGGCGATGCGCCAGCGGAACGGCTTTGCACCCTTGGGGCCGGCCGATGGCGCGGTGAAGAGCGCCATCTTTGGCGAGAACTCCGCGCGCCTGTACGGCTACACCAAGGCCGAAAGGCGCGCACTGGCCGGTGACCGTGTGGCGCAGGCCAAGCAGGACTACGACAGCGCCGGTGCGCAGGCGCGGACCAACCGGCGCTACGGCTATGTGGCGGCCTCAGGCCGCTGAGGGCGAAAACCGCCAAATGCCATCGGTCCCCTTGCGGCGTTGAAGCACGCCCTGTTGCCACAGGGCATGAAGATGCGCCACGGCCTCGCCCATGGCGAAGGTGGTCTGGTGCAGATCGAGATTTGGGCGGAACAGGATGGTCAGTAGATCGGCCGCGCTGGCCGGTGACTGCGCGCAGCACTTGAGGGTGTCGGCCAGGCGCTCGTCGTGGTGTTCACGCAGTTGCGCCAGGCGGCGCTGCAGGCCCTTGAAGGGCCGGCCGTGCGAGGGCAGCACCAGGGTGTCTTCGGCCAGATCTTCGTAGCGGTCCAGGGACTTGAGGTACAGCGCCAGCGGATTGGCCTCGGGCTCCAGGTCGATCACGCTGACGTTGGTGCTGATGCGCGGCAGCACCATGTCGCCCGAGATCAGCAGCTGCTGGCTTTCGCTGTAGAGCGCGATGTGCTCGGGCGCGTGGCCGTAGCCGCTGATGCACCGCCAGTCGTGGTCACCGATGCGAATGAGGTCTCCATCCAAAAGGCGGCGGTACTGGTCGGGCACGGCCGGCACCATCGAGCCGTAGTAGTTGCTGCGTTGGCGCACCTTGTCCAGCGCGGCCGGGTCGGTGAGGCCGTGGCTGCCGAAGAAGGCGGCCGCACTCTCGCCCCCGTGACCGATGGTGGAGCGGCTGGCCATGCGCGCGGCGTTCCAATCCGTGCCGCTGATCCACATGCGGCAGGGCTGCTCGGGCGTGCTCCATTTTTCGGTGAGCCAGTGCGCCAGGCCAATGTGGTCGGGGTGCATGTGGGTGACGATCACGCGCAGCACCGGCAGGCCTTCGAGGTGTTCGTCGAATACCTGCTCCCACGCTGCGCGGGTGGCGTCGTTGGTGATGCCGCAGTCCACGATGGCCCAGCCTTCGCGCACCCCGCCCTGGGCGTCCTCCAGCCGGTCGCGCAGCAGCCACAGGTTGATGTGGTCCAGGGCGAAGGGAAGACCCATGCGCACCCACTTCACGCCGGGGGCCACGGTGAGCGTGCTCCCCAGGGCGGGAAGCTGATCGCCCAGTGGGTACTGCAGTTCGTGTTCCTTGGAATTGGCCATGGACCCCTCTTGGATTTACATTTACGTTTACGTAAACGTCAGTCTAACCAAGACGCCCATGACTGCAAGCCGAAAATTGCCCGCGCGGCCTCCCGCGGGGACCGCGCCGAGCGCCGCGGGTGCCGTGGTCTGCGAACGCACGCTCACCATCACCGAGTTGGCGCAGGAGTTCGACATCACCCCGCGCGCCATCCGGTTCTACGAGGACATGGGGCTGCTGTCGCCCGCCCGAGAGGGCCGCAACCGCGTCTACAGCCACCGCGACCGCACGCGCCTGAAGCTGACCCTTCGTGGCAAACGCCTGGGCCTCTCGCTCCAGGAAATCAAGCAATTGGTGGACATGTACGAGTCGCCCGACGACACCACGCCCCAGATCAAGGCCTTCCTGGATGTGCTGAGGCTGCACCGTGAACAACTGGAGCAGCAGAAGGACGACATCGAGGTGACCCTGGCCGAGATTTCACAACACGAAGCGCGCTGCCGCGCCATGCTGGCGGCTGCGGCCCCGCGTCGGCTGAAGACCAAGGCGGCGGCTGAGGCGTGAGCCTCTTCCTGGACCGCTGCTGCTGAGCCTTCACGCAACCGAACACCCTCGACCCACCCATTCCCGGAGTACCCATGAACCTGCCCGGCCTGAATTTCCAACTTGGCGAAGACATTGACGCGCTGCGCGATGCGGTGCGCGCCTTCGCGGACGCTGAAATTGCCCCCCGCGCAGCGGAGATCGACCGCAGTGACCAGTTCCCCATGGACCTGTGGCGCAAGATGGGCGAACTGGGCGTGCTGGGCATCACGGTGGGTGAGGAATACGGCGGCGCCAACATGGGCTATCTGGCCCACATGGTGGCCATGGAGGAAATCAGCCGCGGCAGCGCCAGCGTGGGCCTGAGCTATGGCGCGCATTCCAACCTGTGCGTGAACCAGATCAAGCGCAACGGCACCGAGGCGCAGAAGCGCAAGTACCTGCCCCGGCTGGTGAGCGGCGAGCATGTGGGCGCGTTGGCCATGAGCGAGCCGGGTGCCGGCAGCGACGTGATCTCGATGAAGCTCAGGGCCGAGGAGCATGGCGGCATCTATGTGCTCACGGGCACCAAGATGTGGATCACCAACGGCCCGGATGCCGACGTGATGGTGGTCTACGCCAAGACCGACGTGAACGCCGGTGCGCGCGGCGTGACGGCCTTCATCGTCGAGCGCGGGATGCGGGGCTTCTCCACCGCGCAGAAGCTGGACAAGCTGGGCATGCGCGGCTCGCACACCGGCGAGATGGTCTTCGACCGGGTCGAGGTGCCGGCCGAGAACATCCTCGGCCAGGTGGGCGGCGGCGCCCGGGTGCTGATGAGCGGCCTGGACTACGAGCGGGCGGTGCTGGCCGCCGGGCCCATCGGCATCATGCAGGCGGTGATGGACAACGTCGTGCCCTACATCCATGACCGCAAGCAGTTCGGCCAGAGCATCGGCGAGTTCCAGCTGATCCAGGGCAAGGTGGCCGACATGTACACCGTGCTGCAGGCCGGCCG
>JAIYCN010000013.1 GCA_027487995.1 Rubrivivax sp.
CGCTGATGCTGTAGGGCATCAGGTTGATGTCCTTCTGCACCTCTTTCTCGGTGAACTTGCGGCCGATGAGGCGCTTGACGGCGTACAGCGTGTTGCGCGGGTTCGTGACCGCCTGGCGCTTGGCCGAGGCGCCGACCAGGATTTCCTCGTCTTCCTGGTAGGCGATGATGGACGGCGTGGTGCGTGCTCCCTCGCTGTTCTCGATGACACGCGTGGTGTTGCCATCCATGACCGCCACGCACGAGTTGGTCGTGCCCAGGTCAATGCCGATGATCTTTCCCATGATGGCTCCTGATGTCCTTGAGTTCGGTAGGCCGCACCTGGCGGCTGAAAAACGGTTCTGGTCTGAAGTTAGGGGCGAGGCGGGCGGTTTCAAGACCCCGAGTTCGGTGGGGTGGTGCCGCCTTCGTCCTTGCCGCGCAAAGGCGGTGCCTTACTTGGGCGCGGCCACGGTCACCAGGGCAGGGCGCAGCACCCGGTCGGCGATCAGATAGCCCTTCTGCAGCACGGCCACCACCGTGTTGGCTTCCTGGTCGGCCGGCACCATGCTGATGGCCTGGTGGTGGTGGGGATCGAATTTGGTGCCCGCGGGTGGGTTGATCTCCAGCACCTTGTTGCGCTCCAAGGCCGCAGCCAACTGGCGCAGGGTGGCATGCACGCCTTCAAGCACCTGGTCGGTGGTGGCGGCGGGGATGGCCACGGCCGCTTCCAGGCTGTCACGCACCGGCAACAGGCTTTCGGCGAAGGATTCCACTGCGAACTTGCGGGCCTTGCTGATCTCTTCCTCCGAGCGGCGGCGGATGTTTTCCACCTCGGCCTTGGCCCGCAGGTAGGCGTCGGACACCTCGGTGTGGCGGACTTGCAGTTCGGAAAGCTGCTGCTCAAGGCTGGCGGGTGCGGCGGCAGATTCGGCTGCACCGGGGGCCGATTCAGCCGGGTTGGGAGTGGAGTCTTGGGGTTGGCTCATGTCGGGAATGAACGATCAGTGGCAGAGCGCCGGCCGCCGGCGTGGATGCGTCAAGGCAACCTGGTGCGGCGGAGTGCGCGGCGTTTTCAGTGAAGTGGGGATGCCGGTGGGGATTTCAAGAGGGCCGGCGCGTGCTGGGGTTGGCGTCGAGGCTGGCGCTCCAGCGGTCCCACTCGGCCAGCTCCCTCCGGTCGCGCTTGGTGGGGCGGCCGGCCGTCTGGGTGAGGGCGGGCTCCACCCCCATGCGGCGCAGGGCCAGGGCCGCCTCGCGGGCGGTGCGGCTGGCCTCGGTTTCGACGTAAAGCTGCTGGGCCACCGGTGCAGGGCCTCGGATGTCGCTGAGCCCTCGAACTTCCACGAGGCGGGAAAGCCCGCCGGGCTCGCGGATCTCGATCTCGTCGCCCAGGCGGACCTCGCGGGACGGCTTGGCCACTTGCTGCCCCACCAGAATGCGGCCGCGGTCGATGGCTTCCATGGACAGGGCGCGGGTCTTGAAGAAGCGGGCCGCCCAGAGCCATTTGTCCAATCGAATCCGTGGGCTGGCTGCGGTGCTGTCTGAACCGGAAGGACCCCCTCGCGTATCGGGCTTCCCCGGCCCTGCGCCGCGCGAACCGCGCCCCATCAGTCCCGGGCGCCCATGGCCAGGGCGCGGTCCCGCTGAAGTGTCCGGTCGGCCTGCTCGGCTTGTTCGGCAGCAGGCTCCGGCTGAATGGGCCAGCCCTGAAGGTGTTGCCGCGCGATACCGGCCAAGGCATCGATCCACGTGGGCTCGTCGTTCAGGCAGGGGATGTAATGGAAGGTCTTGCCGCCGGCGTCCAGGAAGGCTTCACGGGCCTCCTGCGCAATCTCTTCGAGGGTTTCCAGGCAATCGGAGGTGAAGCCGGGGCACATCACGTCCACGCGCTCGGTGCCGCTGCGGGCCATTTCGATCAGGGTGGGTTCGGTGTAGGGCTCCAGCCACTTGGCCTTGCCGAAGCGGCTTTGGAAGGTGACCACCACCTCGGATTCCGACATGCCCAGGGCCTGTCGCAGCAGCCGTGCGGTCTTGTGGCACTCGCAGTGGTAAGGGTCGCCCAGATGCAGCGAACGCTCGGGCACACCGTGGAAGCTGAGCAGGAGCTTGGGGCTGCGCCCATGTTCGGCCCAGTGCGCGCGTACCCTGGCGGCCAGCGATTGGATGTAGCCCGCGTCGTCGTGGTAGTGGTTGACGAAGCGCCACTCCGGCATGCGGCGCTGGCGGCGTGACCAGGCCATCACCGCGTCCTGCGCACTGGCGGTGGTGGCCGCGGCATATTGGGGGTACAAAGGAAGCACGAGGATGCGTTGCACACCGGCCGCCTTGAGCTGATCCAGCACCGAGGCCACGGACGGATTGCCGTAGCGCATGGCGCAATGCACGCTCAGGTTCAGACCCTGCGCCTGAAGTGCCTCCCCGAGCAGGGCCGTCTGGCGTTGGGTCCAGTGGGCCAGCGGTGAGCCCTGCGGTGTCCAGATGCTGGCGTACTTGGCCGCTGATTTCGCGGGTCGCACCTGCAGGATGATTCCGTGCAGCAGCGGCTTCCAGACGATGGCCGGAATCTCCACGACGCGTGGGTCACTCAGGAACTCGGCAAGGTAGCGGCGCAGCGCGGGCGCAGTGGGCTCGTCAGGGGTGCCCAGGTTCAACAGCAGCACGGCGGTTTTCGCGGGGCTGCCGTGGCGGTAGGCGGGTTCGGCTTGGAAAGTCATCGACATGGATTGTCGGGCACGGCGCGGCCGCGCGGGGCTTCAGGCCCGGGTATCCGGGTCCGACGTGCGGGGTTGGGTGTCGGCGAAGTCCAGCACTTCGAACCCCAGCGTGGCCACTCCAGGCGCGCCTGGCGGGCCGCTCAGCCCGATTTCACCGCGGCCATGCAGGCTGCACGCCGTGCGGCGGAGGTTGAGCGCGGCATGCCCTTCCAACTTCAGCGTGGTGCCGTTGGAACTGAGGTCGGTGAGGTGGAAGCTGGAGCCGTGCCAATCCAGGCGGGCGTGCAGACGGGAGACGCGCGGGTCGTCGATGAGGACCACCGACTGGCTGCTGCGCCCAATCACGGCGGGCAACTGGCTCGTGCTCAGCAACTTGGATTTGCCTTGCCATTGCAGGCGCAGTGCGCCGGGCTCGGCATGCGGGCTGGGACTTTCAAACTGCGTGACTTCGCCGGCATCACCACGGCGCCCGCCTTGCACGAAGACGCGCACGGGCTCGACCCGGCCGCGCAGATGCACCCAGTCCAGGCTGCGAAACCGCCCGCGCATCCGCGTGCCCAACGCTCCATGCAGCGCCTCGGTGACCAGGGTTTCGCCGTCACCGGCATGGTCCAGAAGGCGGGCCGCCACATTGACCGCGTCCCCATAGACGTCGGCCTGTACTTCGGCCACTTCGCCCAGGGCGACCGACACCTGAAGCTTGAGCGCACGGGTGGGCTGCACGCTGCGCGACCTCCGCGATGGCGCGGTGGTTCGCTCAATGCACGCGTGCATGTCGGCGGCCGCCTGCACGGCGCCGGCCGGCTGGTCGAACAGGGCCATCAGGCCGTCGCCCAGCGTCTTGATCAGGCGTCCACCGCTGGGGGTCACCGTGTCGGCCAAAGCGGCCACGGAGCGTGTGACCAGCAAGGTGGCGTTGGCGTTGCCCAACTCCTCGTACAAGGCCGTGCTTCCCCGCAGGTCTGCGAAGAGAACGGCCTTGGTGGACAGGGACTGGGACATCGCCAGTGGCCGGTGGGACTGCTGGGACCGGCTAGGCCGGTGACCGCAAAGTCAGCGCAGGTCCCTTGAGCATGGTGCGGCGTGGCCTCAGAGGTTGTCGAGGTAGGTGCGCAGCTTGTCGGAGCGGCTGGGATGCTTGAGCTTGCGGATGGCCTTGGCTTCGATCTGGCGGATCCGCTCGCGGGTGACGTCGAACTGCTTGCCGACCTCCTCGAGCGTGTGGTCGCTCTGCATCTCGATGCCAAAGCGCATGCGCAGCACCTTGGCCTCGCGGGGCGTGAGGCTGTCCAGGATGTCCTTGACCACGTCGCGCAGGCCGGCCTGCATGGCCGCGTCCATCGGGGCCACATTGTTGGTGTCCTCGATGAAGTCGCCCAGATGCGAGTCGTCGTCGTCGCCGATGGGCGTTTCCATGGAGATCGGTTCCTTGGCGATCTTGATGATCTTGCGGATCTTGTCCTCGGGCATCTCCATCTTCTCGGCCAACGTGGGCGCGTCGGGTTCGAAGCCGAACTCCTGCAGGTGCTGACGCGAGAGACGGT
Source organism: Rubrivivax sp. (assembly GCA_027487995.1). Lineage (GTDB taxonomy): Bacteria > Pseudomonadota > Gammaproteobacteria > Burkholderiales > Burkholderiaceae_C > RFTU01. The sequence goes on from JAIYCN010000013.1 coordinate 4,240, forward strand.
TCACCTTGTTGATCGTCTCGATCATGTGCACCGGGATGCGGATGGTGCGGGCCTGGTCGGCGATGGAGCGCGTGATGGCCTGGCGAATCCACCAGGTGGCGTAGGTGGAGAACTTGTAGCCGCGGCGGTATTCGAACTTGTCCACGGCCTTCATCAGGCCGATGTTGCCTTCCTGGATGAGGTCGAGGAACTGCAGACCGCGGTTGGTGTACTTCTTGGCAATGGAGATCACCAGGCGCAAGTTGGCCTCGATCATCTCCTTCTTGGCTTCGCGGCTGGCGCGTTCGCCCGCGTTCATCTGCTTGTTGATCTCCTTCAGATCATCCAGCGGAACCACGGCGCGCGACTGCAGGTCGATGAGCTTTTGCTGCAGCTCCTGGATGGCCGGCAGGTTGCGGGTCAGCACCGGCGAGTAGGGTTTGCCGGCTGCCGCTTCCTTCTCGGCCCACTTCAGGTTGAGGATGTTGGACGGGAAGGTCTTGATGAAGTGGTCCTGCGGCATGCCGCACTTTTCCACGGCAATCTTGCGCAGTTCGCGTTCATAGCGGCGCACGTCATCCACCTGCGTGCGCAGGATGTCGCACAGGCGTTCAATGGTCTTGACGGTGAAGCGGATGCTCATGATCACTTCGCTCACACCGGACTGGGCCTTGTTGTAAGCGGGGGACTTGTAGCCTTCCTTCTCGTAGGCCTTGCGCATCTTGTCGAACTGGGTGCGCAACTCGGTGAACTTCACCAGGGCCGCGTTCTTCAGTTCCTCGAGCTTCTTGGTCAGGGCCTTGGAGCCGCCGGCGCCGTCGTCGTCTTCCTCTTCGTCGAACTCGTCGAAGTCTTCCTCGGCCACGTAGTCGTCCGCCTCGTCTTCGGCCA
>JAIYCN010000361.1 GCA_027487995.1 Rubrivivax sp.
ATGGCCTTGATGATCACCGACGAGTGCATCAACTGCGATGTGTGCGAGCCCGAGTGCCCGAACAGCGCGATTTCGATGGGTGAGGAACACTACGATATCGACGCCGAAAGGTGCACCGAGTGCGTGGGCCACTTCGATGAGCCGCAGTGCCGCCAGGTGTGCCCGGTGGACTGCATTCCCCTGAACCCGATGGTCAAGGACGACCAGGCGTCGCTTTGGGCGCGATACCGGCGTTTGCAGGAGGAGGCGAAGCGCGCCGCGGCGCCTGGCTCAGCCGCTTGAGGTCGGCTTCCCGCCGAGGGTCGGGGCTGATGTCCACCCGCGGTTGATCGATGACCGGGGCCGCCCGCTGCGCTTGTGCGGCCGCCACGCGTTCATGCTGGTGCCGCTCGCGCCGCATGGAGTCGGCCCAGCGGGCCTCTTGACGGGCTTGTGCGGTGGCCTCACGGCGTTGTTGGTTGGTGCGCTCGTCGCGTGCATCCACGGTGATGCCTTGCGGGCAGGGCTGGTCGGAATACACCGCTTTGGAAGCCGAGCCGGGTGGTGGTTCGCAGCGAAACACCGATGAAGCCCCGGCGTTGGCCCGCTCGCCGGGCGCAGCGGATACGGTGGCGGCCTGTGTTCGCGCGTGCCAAGCGGCGCAACACGCGGCTGCGAGGATCATGCACAGGCCCTTTGTTCTCACTTCGATCCATCAACCGGGGGCTGAGCGGCTGCAGTCTGCGCAGCAGGAGGTGCCTTGGGCCGCGGCGGCTGCGCATGCACCGTGCGGCTGGCCTGTTCGAATTCGCCGCGCAGCAGGGCTGCCAGCGCCCCCATCGACTTGCCCATGGAGGCCTGGATGAGTTCGCGTTCCGAGGCCGGCGGCTTGCGCAACACGTAGGCGGCCACCTCGGCCCGGTCGCCCGGGTGGCCGATGCCCAGGCGCAGTCTCCAGTAGTTCGGTGAGCCCAGTTGCGCGGTGATGTCCTTCAGGCCGTTGTGCCCGGCGGAGCCACCGCCCTGCTTGAGCTTGACCTGCCCGGGCAACAGATCCAGTTCGTCGTGCACCACCAGTACTTCTTCGGGCGGTATCTTGAAGAAGCGGGCCAGCGCACCCACGGACTTGCCGCTGAGGTTCATGTAGGTTTGCGGCTGCAGCAGCCACACCGGCCCGGGGACGCCTGCGATGCCCGGCAGCGGCGCATTCACGCGGGCCACCAGGCCGAAGTACGCTTTATCCGCTTGCAGTGAGGCCTTGAGCGCACGCGCGGCGTCGTCCACCCACCAGAAGCCGGCGTTGTGGCGGGTGTCTTCGTATTCAGGGCCGGGGTTGCCCAGGCCGACGATGAGGCGGATCATGGCGAGGATTATCTGGGCCGTAGGCCGCTTGGCGAGCGGTCTTGAGGGGGCCCCTGAAGGGTGAAGATCAGGCCAGGCGGTGACGGGCACAACCAAGAAAAAGGGGCACCGAAGTGCCCCTGAAGCGGATCGACCAAGGGCTGCGGGTGCAGCCCCAATGCACGATCACTTCTTGTTCTGCTTCTCGTCCTTCTTGCCCTTGCCCTTGGCCGGAGCGGCGGCAGGAGCGGCAGCGACGATTTCCTCTTCAGCCTTGGGCTCGGCCACGGCCACGATCACGGGGTTCAGGCTGCCGTGACGAACAATCTTCGCACCTTCAGGGGCGGTGACGTCGGAGACGTGCAAGGACTTGCCGCGCACCAGGCCCGACAGGTCGACCTGGATGTACTCAGGCAGGGCCACGGCCAGGCACTCGATCTCGATTTCGGTGGCCACGTGCGAGACCACGCACTTGTCGGTCTTCACAGCCGGGGAATTCTCTTCGCCCACGTAGTGCAGCGGCACCTTCTTGCGCAAGCGGGTGGTTTCGTCCACGCGCTGGAAGTCGATGTGCAGCACCTGCTGGCGCCAGGGGTGCATTTGGAAGTCGCGCAGCAGGACCTTCTGCTCTTTTCCGCCGAGTTCCATGTCCAGGATGGACGAGTGGAAGGCTTCCTTCTTCAGCGCGTGGTACAGCGCGTTGTGATCGAGTTCGATCATCGAGGGCTCACCAGCGCCGTAAACGATACCGGGCACCTTGCCGGCGTTGCGCAGGCGGCGGCTCGCTCCGGTCCCCTGCAGGGTGCGCTCAAAGGCGACAAATTTCATGACTCACTCCAAGTAGAGTTTGAAGCCCGCGACCAGGCTTCAAGGAATAAGCCCGTTGGCAGCATGCCGCAGGGCCGACGAAAACCGATGACGTGCGCATGGCGCGCCACCGATGAATGCGGGCTAGAAGTTGTTGTTCTGCTCCGCAAACAGGGAGGTCACCGACTCACCGTCGCTGATGCGGCGGATGGTTTCGGCGAACAGGAAGGCCACCGAGAGCTGGCGGATCTTGCCGCAGGCGGCGGCCGGCTCGGACAGCGGGATGGTGTTGGTGATGACGACCTCGTCCATCTGGCTGCCGGCGATGCGCTCTACCGCGGGGCCGGACAGGATGGGGTGCGTGCAATAGGCGTACACGCTCTTGGCGCCGCGCTCCTTCAGCACTTCGGCCGCCTTGCACAGCGTGCCGGCCGTGTCGATCATGTCGTCCATGATCACGCAGTTGCGGCCCTCGATTTCACCGATGACGTGCATCACTTCAGACACGTTGGCCGCAGGGCGGCGCTTGTCGATGATGGCCAGGTCGCAGCCCAGCTGCTTGGCCAGCGCGCGGGCACGCACCACGCCGCCCACGTCGGGCGAGACGACCACGAGATCCTTGTAGTTCTTGCTTTTCAGGTCGGACAGCAGCACCGGAGAAGCGTAGATGTTGTCCACCGGGATGTCGAAGAAACCCTGGATCTGGTCGGCGTGCAGGTCCATGGTG
>JAIYCN010000217.1 GCA_027487995.1 Rubrivivax sp.
CCACCAAGGTGGCATGTCGCTGCAGCAGAATCTCCAGGCCCTCAAGCGCGGTGCCGATGATCTCGGCATCCCGCCCATACAGGCCCACGGCCCTGGCATGGCGCGCAATCGGCTCGCGCAAGGGTGAGAAGTCCTGCCCCTTGCCGTCACCGCCCAACAGCAGCACCAGACGCGCGGGCTCCAGGTCTTGGCCCAAACCGCGAATGGCCGCCACGGTGGCACCTACATTCGTGCCCTTGCTGTCGTCCACGACGTCGATGTCGGCGGCGCGCAGCACGAAGCTCACGCGGTGAGGCTCACCGGCATACTCACGCAAGCCGTGCAGCATGACGGCCAAGGGGCAGCCAATCGCCGTGGCCAGGGCCAGGGCTGCGAGTGCGTTGGCCGCGTTGTGGCGGCCCCGGATGCGCAGGGCATCCGCCGGCATCAGCCGCTGGATGTGCAGGTCTTCGATGTCCGCCATCCGACCTGGCCGCCCATCCTCGTCATCCATAGGGTGCGCGCGCACAAGCCACGCCATGCCACCCTCCACCACCAGGCCAAAGTCACCCGGGCGACGTGGCACATCCAGGCCGAAGTGCACGCTGCGGCGCACGAGCGGCTTACCCGCCCGGCCGCGGCTGCCCTTCACCGGGATGGGCGCAGGCTCCATCGCCGACACCAGTTCGTCGTCCCGATTGATGACCATCACGGTGGAGGACAAGGTCACCGTTCCATCGTCGGACGTGCGCGGTGCGGGCCCAAAGATCCGCGACTTGGCCTGGGCATAGCGGCTCATGTCGCCATGCCAGTCCAGGTGGTCCTGGGTGATGTTGAGAACGGCGGCAGCCGTGGGTTCGAACCCCTCCACCCCTTCAAGCTGAAAGCTGGAGAGTTCCAGCACCCAGACTTCAGGCAGCAGCGCCTCCTCGCTTTGCGCGGCCTGGTCCAGGGCAGCGGACAAGGTGTCCAGCAGCGTGGGACCGATGTTGCCCGCCACCGCCACGCGTCGCCCGCAGCGCTCAACCAACAGGCCCGTGAGGCTCGTGGTGGTGGTCTTGCCATTGGTGCCGGTGATGGCCAGCACCTGTGGTGCGTAGTGGCGCTCTTCCCGCAAGTCGGCCAGGGCGCGAGCGAAAAGGCCCAGTTCCCCTGCCACCGCCACACGGTCAGCGGTGGCCGCAGCCAACAGTGGCGCAATGCACTCGTCGTGAGGCGCAAGCCCTGGGCTCTTGAGGATCAGGTGCACATCCAACAGAAGACCTGTGTCCAGGGCACCCGAAGACAACACGATACCTGGGCACTCTTCCAGCAATGCGTGCCGACCCGGTGGGTCTTCGCGGCTGTCCCACACCTGCACGCGCGCGCCGAAACGAACGCACCAGCGCGCCATGGCCAAGCCCGAGGCCCCAAGCCCCAGGATCAGCACGGAACGACCCGCCAGATGCTTCATCGCCTCACCGCAGCTTCAAACTCGACAGACCCACCAGGCACAAGAGCATGATAAAAAAAAAAAAACGCACCACCACCTGCGTCTCTTTCCACCCCTTCTTCTCGAAGTGGTGGTGCAGCGGCGCCATCAACAAAATGCGACGACCCACGCCATAGCGGCGCTTGGTGTACTTGAACCAACCCACCTGCAGCATCACGGACAGCGCCTCCACGACGAAGATGCCGCCCATGATGGCCAGCACAATCTCCTGGCGCGTGATCACAGCGATGGTCCCCAGCGCGCCGCCCAAGGCGAGTGCGCCCACATCACCCATGAAAACCTGCGCCGGATGTGCGTTGAACCACAGAAAGGCCAGACCCGCGCCCGCCATGGCAGCGCAAAAGATCAGCAGTTCACCCGCGCCTGGGATGTAGGGAAACAGCAGGTACTTGCTGTAGACCGAATTGCCCACCACATAGGCAAATACGCCCAGGGCCGAGCCCACCATCACCACCGGCATGATGGCCAGCCCATCCAGGCCGTCGGTCAGGTTCACCGCATTGCTGGAGCCCACGATCACGAGGTACGTCAACACGATGAAGCCCCACACCCCCAGCGGGTAGCTGACCGTCTTGAAGAAGGGAACAAACAAGTCGGCACGCGGTGGCAAGTCGGTGTCGAACCCGCTGGCCACCCAATTTGCGAACAGTTCGAGCACCCGAATGAAGGAAATCTCGGAGACCGCAAAGGCCAGGTAGAAGGCCGCCAGCAACCCGATCAGCGACTGCCAGAAGTACTTCTCCCGCGACGGCATGCCTTCGGGGTTCTTGTCCACCACCTTGCGCCAGTCGTCGACCCAGCCGATGGCACCAAAGCCGAACGTCACCAGCATCACCACCCAGACGAAGCGGTTGTTCCAGTCGAACCACAGCACGGTGGCCGCTGCGATGCTTAGCAGCACCAAGGCACCGCCCATGGTGGGCGTGCCGCTCTTCACCAGGTGGGCCTGCACGCCGTACTCGCGAATGGGCTGACCGATCTTCAGTTCGGTCAGCCGGCGGATGACCCAAGGACCCAAGCCGATGCCGATCAGCAAGGCGGTCATGGCCGCCAGCACCGCGCGGAACGTGAGGTACTGGAACACACGCAGAAAGCCGAGTTCCTCCGGATAGGCGGACTGCAGAGCCTGGAACAGCCAGAGCAGCATGTCAGCAGGCCTCCCCGTTGGTGGATTGAAGGGCCTTCACCGCCTGCTCCATGCGCATGAAGCGGGAGCCCTTGACGAGGATCGACTGAACTTCCGGCATCTGTCCCAAGGCCGAGGTCAGGTCAACCATGGAATTGAAATGGCGGGCTTCGGTCCCGAAGGCAAGGGCGGTGTGGCGGCACAGCGCACCGATGCACCACAAATGCTCAATGCCCATTTGGCGAGCATGCTCGCCGGCTTCAACATGGAAGGCTGGCCCTTGTTCACCGACTTCGCCCATATCACCCAGGATCAGTAGGCGAGGCCCCTGCAGATCGGCCAACACATCGATGGCCGCGCGAACGGAATCGGGATTTGCGTTGTAGGAATCGTCGATGAGGGTCTGGCTACGGCCGTTGCGCACCAACGCCAGTGGCATGGACCGTCCGGCCACTGCGCGGAAGTCGCTCAAGCCTTGGGCAACCGCATCGAGGGGCGCTCCCGCTGCCAACGCCGCGCTGGCCGCCGCCATGGCGTTGTGCACGTTGTGGCGGCCTGGCATGTGCACGGTGGTCCTGAGGGCTCCCAGCGGTGACTCGATGGACAAGGACCAGTGGTCCTGCTGCCATACGGCGCTGCCACGGACCTCCGCGTTCATCCCGCGTGAGTTGACCGTCGGCGTCTCTGCCGCTTCCGTGATGGACGAAGACTTGGACATCTCGTCCTGTGGGGCGACAACATCAAACGTGAAACGCCACAGATGGGCATCTGACGACAGCTCCGCCCACAAGGGCGCGTATTCGTCATCAGCCGGAAACACGGCCGCTCCACCAGCAGGCAGGGCCGAGAGCACGGCTCCGTTCTCGCGCGCCACGGCTTCCACGGTGTGCATGAATTCCTGGTGCTCGCGCTGCGCGTTGTTCACCAGGGCCACCGTGGGTCGGGCAATGCCGGCCAGCAGCGCAATCTCCCCGGGGTGATTCATGCCCAGTTCGAGAACCGCTGCCCGGTGACCCGCCTGAACGCCTGCGCGCAGCGACAGCACGCTCAGCGGCACGCCGATGTGATTGTTGAGATTGCCACGGGTGTGCCCTGCACGGTCACCCACCCACGCCCGCAGAATCGACGCGATCATCTGCGTGACCGTGGTCTTGCCGTTGCTGCCGGTAACGGCAATGAGCGGCAGCTGCAACTGGGCGCGCCAATCCCGGGCCAGGGCTTGAAGGGCTTGCAGGCTGTCGCGCACGGCCACACCCGGCATGCCCGCCTCGGCCAAGCCCTGCTCGGCCAGTGCGGCGACTGCGCCGGCCTCATGGGCTTGCTTCAGAAAGTCATGCCCATCGAAGCGCTCACCGCGCAAGGCCACATAGAGGTCGCCGGCCTGGATGGAGCGTGTGTCCGTGTGCACCCGGCCAATCACCACAGCCGGGTCACCCTGCAGCTCACCCAGGCCGCGCAATGCCGTGGCCACGTCACCCAACTGAAGGAAACGGCCCGCGGGCCGCTGCGCGAGCGCATCGCGGACCAGATCCGCGTCACGGGAGGGATGGCGAATTCCTTGGATCTCCTGGTAGTCCTCATGTCCCTTGCCGGCCACCAGCACCACGTCGTGCACACCAGCCCGACTCACGGCCGCAGCAATCGCCAGTCGGCGATCGACCTGTTGTTGAACGTGGACGCCAGCCTCAATGCCCGCGCGGATGTCACCCAGGATGCGCTCGGGATCCTCCGAGCGCGGGTTGTCGCTGGTCAGCACCACGGAATCGGCCAGGCGCCAGGCAATCGAGCCCATCAGCCGACGCTTGCTGCGATCACGGTCACCACCGCAGCCGAACACGCAGCACAGGAGACCACCACGGGCCTGCGCAATCGGGCGCAGCGCCAGGAGCGCCTTCTCCAGGGCGTCGGGCGTGTGGGCGTAATCCACCAAGGCCAAAGGCTCGCCCGATCCACCAAAGGACTCCATTCGACCCGGCACCGCGGACAAGGCCGGCAGCACACCCAGGATGTCCGTCAACCCATGCCCCAGGGCGCGCATGGCCGCCACCACGCCCAACAGGTTCGAAACGTTGTACGCGCCAAAGAAGGGCACATCGACTCGAAGGGCGGGGCCATCGGTTTCGGCGATCTCAAAGGACATGCCGCGCGCCGTGGCGCGGAGGGCCATCGCACGCAGACGCACACCGCTCACCTCAACTTCGCCAGCACCGTCGGCAACGGAAACAGGCCACAGGTCCAGATCAGGCCGCCGTGCACGCAACTCCTTCACCAGCGAGGCGCCCTGGGGATCGTCCACGTTCACCACGGCGGCCTTCAGGGTGGGCCAGTTGAAGAGCTCCCGCTTGGCCGCCCAGTACGCGGCCATGCTGCCGTGGTAGTCCAAATGGTCTTGCGTGAAATTCGTGAAGACCGCCACGCGGATGTCGAGCCCACCCAGGCGCTGCTCGGCAATACCGATCGAGGACGCCTCAATCGCGCAGCGCCGAACACCGTCATCCCGCAAGGCCGCCAATGCACCATGCAGGGCAGCCGGGTCCGGCGTGGTCAATCCGGTGGGAGTCCACTGACCCGCACGTGTTCCGACCGTTGGCTCCCCAATACCCAGTGTGCCCACCAAGGCACTGCGGGCACCCAGCAGACCACTGGCCTGCGCCAACCACCAGGTGCTGGAGGTCTTGCCATTCGTTCCGGTGACCGCCACCATCTGCACGTCGCGTGAAGGGTGACCATTGAAAGCCGAGCACAGGGGGCCGAGATGCCGCTTCAGTTCCGGCATCAAGGCAATCCGGTCATCATCGAAACCGAAGACCTCGGCACCCTCCGCAGCAGCCACGCAGACACGAGCCCCCTGTGCCAGGGCCTGGGGCACATAGGCCCGCGCATCATGCGCCGCACCTGGCCAGGCCACGAAGGCATCGCCCTCGCGCACCTGGCGACTGTCCACCACGAGGCGGCGCACGCCCACGCTGCGCAGCCAACGCACCGCTTCCTGCACATCGCCGATGACGCGGACGCCGGAGGTCACCATCAGAAGCTTTCCTCCACAGCCGGCACCTTGGCCACGATCTGCGACTTCACGTCGGCGTCCGGTGGCACATTGAGCAGGCGGAGCGTCTGCCCGACCACTTGGCTGAACACTGGCGCGGCCACTGCGCCGCCGTAGTACACGCCGTTGCTGGGCTCATCCACCATCACGGCCACCACGATGCGCGGCTGGCTCACAGGCGCCAGCCCCACGAACCACGAGCGGTACTTGTTGCCCGCGTAGCCGCGGCCTTCCTGCTTGTGCGCCGTGCCCGTCTTGCCACCCACGGTATAGCCGGGCGTCTGCGCCAGCGGCGCGGTTCCACCGGGCATGGCCGCCATGTGCAGCATCTGTCGCACCGCGCGGGCGGTTTCCGGCGAAAACACCCGAATGCCCGCCGGCGGTGCATCACGCCGGACCACCGACACCGGTACAAGTTCACCGTCACGCGCGAAGACGGAATACGAGCGTGCCAACTGGAAGAGACTGGCCGACAGCCCATAGCCGTAGGACATGGTGGCCTGCTCGATGGGCCGCCAGGTCTTGTAGGGGCGCAAGCGGCCCGTGACAGCCCCCGGGAAGTCCAACTGCGGCTTCTGCCCCATGCCGATCTGCGAGAACATTTCCCACATTTCGCGGGGCTGCAGGTTCATTGCCATGCGCACCGTGCCGATGTTGCTCGACTTCTGGATGACCTGCTCCACGCTCAAGCTGCCGTAGGGGTGGGCATCGCGGATCGGAATGCCGCTGATCACCACACTGCCCGGCGTCGAATTGATGAGGGTGTCGGGCCGCACGCGGCCGGTTTCCAGGGAGAGCGCCGCAATGAAGGGCTTCATCGGCGAACCGGGCTCGAAGGTGTCGGTCAAGGCCCGATTGCGCAGTTGCCCGCCCGAGAGATTGCGCCGGTCACCGGGGTCGTAGCTGGGGTAGTTGGCCAGGGCCAGCACTTCGCCGGTCTGCACATCCAACACCACCACGCTGCCGGCCTGCGCCCGGTGCTGATGCACGGCCTCGCGCACGCGCTGGTAGGCGAAGAACTGCACCTTGGCGTCGATGGACAACTGGATGTCGTCGCCATGCGCCGGGTCGACCGTTTCGCCCATGTCGTCCACGGTTCGTCCCGTGCGGTCGCGGATCACCATGCGCGATCCATTGCGGCCCAACAACCGGTCATGGAAGGCCAGCTCGATCCCCTCCTGCCCACGGTCGTCCGCGTCGGTGAAGCCCACCACATGCGCGGCCGCTTCACTTTCGGGATAGCGGCGCTGGTATTCGCGCACTTCGGCCACGCCCTTGACCTTCAGCGCCTTGACCTCTTGCCACAAGGCCATGTCCACATGCCGACGCAACCACACGAAGCGGCTGTTCTCATCGGCCACGCGGCGTTGCAGCTCCGTCACCGGCATCTTCAGCAGACCGGCCAGGGCCTTGAGTTGATCGGGGTTGGCCTGGAACTCCTTGGGGTCTGCCCATATCGAGGGCATGGCCACGCTGCTGGCCAGGGTGTGGCCGTTGCGGTCCAGGATGCGGCCACGGCTGGCGGGCAGCGGTACTGTATGGGCGTAGCGCTTCTCGCCCTGCAACTGGTAGAAGTCCGTGCCGACGATCTGGATGTAGACCGCCCTGCCGACGAGCACGCAGGCGCCCAGACCGCACAACGCAACCAAGAAGTGCCCACGCCACAGCGGCGTCTTGGAGGCCAGCAGGGGGCTGCTGCTGTAGACCACGCCACGCGACGAAGCCCCGCTGCTGCGCGCCGCCTTGCGCTTGAAGGGATTCCACCCCATCAGCGGGCACCTCCTGAAGCGGCGCGCGGCGCATCGCTCACATATTGCGTGACCTGGGGCGTGATGGGCGCCATCTGAAGG
>JAIYCN010000380.1 GCA_027487995.1 Rubrivivax sp.
ATGCAGCGCCGCCTGGCCTTCCGCGAAACGCTGCACCAGGTGCTGTGGCTGGCCGCGGGCCTAGCGCTGGTGCTGGTGGCCGGCGAGATGCTGCACGCGGCGCATTGACCCCACACTGGGGACCCGACCGGCGCTACTTCACCACCAACACCGGCACCGGGCTGTGCAGCAACACGCGCTGGGTTTCACTGCCCAGCAACAGCGCCGCCACACCGCGCCGGCCGTGTGAAGCCATGACGATCAGGTCGCACTGCTTGTCCTTGGCGTGGTCCAGGATGGCCTCCCAGGGGTGCAGGGACTCCACCGTGTAGCCGCTGGCGGCCACCTTCTGCGCGCGGGCAGCTTCCACCACCGCGGTGACGCGGCTGCTGGCCACCTTTTCCTGCGCCTCGTAGAACTCCTGCGGCGCAATCGGCTGCACTTCGCTGATGGCGCTGTAGGGGAACGGCTCCTTCACCGACACCGCAAACAACTGCGCGTCCAGCCGGCGCGCGAGGTCAATGGCGGTGTTCACCGCCTTGCGGGTGATGTCGGAACCGTCGGTGGGCACAAGGATGCGGCTGTACATGGGCAGACTCCTGAAAAAGGGCCTGCCGAGTATGAAGCGGAGGCAGCCGCGACGGGCTTGTCCAGGATCAAGAACGCCTGCATTCAGCGGCTTGCGTAACCGCGCAAAAGCTTCAGCAGATCAGCGCTTCACCCCACCGCCACCGGCCGCGCCGGGTCCGCCGACCATTCACTCCAAGACCCGGGATACAGCGTTCCTTCGCCCAGGCCCGCATGTGCCAGCGCCAATAGGTTGTGGCAGGCCGTCACGCCCGACCCGCACTGGTGAACCACCTCGGCACCGGTCTGCAGCAGCGGCGTCCATTCGGCGCGCAACGTTTCCACCGGCTTGAAGCGGCCATCGGACTGCAGGTTGTCCTTGAAGAAGCGGTTCACGGCACCGGGAATGTGGCCAGCACGGGTGTCCAGGGGCTCGGTCTCGCCGCGGTAGCGTTCGCCCGCACGGGCGTCCACCAGGCTCACGCGGCCCAGGCGTTTGGCAAGCTCTTGGGCACTCACGGTGGCCATCGCTGCATCACCCATGGGGTAGTCAGGCCCTGCGGTTCCTGGCGTTGCAGCAGCACCGGTTTCCAAGGCGCCCCCGGCTGCAACCCAGGCAGCAAGGCCACCATCCAGCACCGCCACGGCCTCATGCCCCATCCAGCGCAGCATCCACCACGCGCGCGCCGCGTAGCAGCCGCCTTGGGCGTCATAGGCCACCACAGTGGTCTGCGGCGTGATGCCCCATTGGCCCAGCCGCGCTGCCCATTCCGAGCGGGCGGGCAAGGGATGACGGCCGCCTTCCACCGGGCCTCGAGGAGACTTTGGCCCACTGAGGTCACGGTCCAGGTGCGCGTAGCGCGCCCCGGGCAAATGACCGGCTTCAAAGGCCCGCTCACCGGCAGACACATCGAACAGGTCGAAGCTGCAGTCCAGAATAAGCGGGGCTTGGTCTTGCCGGGCCAAGACCTGCAGTTCAGAGGCGGAGATGAGCGGTTTCATGCGCCGATCATCGCACCAGAGATGAGCCCTTCATGGCGCCGCGGTACCACTCGTGGAAGTGCTGCATGCCGTCTTCCATGGGGCTTTGGTAGGGGCCCACCTCGTCGTCACCGCGTTCCATCAGTGCGCGCCGGCCGGCGTCCATGCGCAGGGCGATTTCATCGTCCTCCACACAGGTCTCCATGTAGGCGGCCTGCTCGGCCTCGACAAACTCGCGCTCGAAGGCGGCAATCTCTTCGGGGTAGAAGAACTCCACCACGTTGAGCGTCTTTTGTGGGCCTTGGGGGATCAAGTTGCTCACCACCAGCACATGCGGGTACCACTCCACCATCAGCGTTGGGAAGTAGGTCAGCCAAATGGCGCCATGCTTGGGCGGCTCGCCATTGCGGTACTTCAGTACCGCGTCGTGCCAGCGCTGGTAGGTGGGCGACCCCGGCTTCTCCAGGGCCTTGTGTACACCCACCGTCTGCACGCTGTGGTGCTTGCCGAACTCCCAGCGCAGGTCTTCGCAGGTGACGAATGAGCCCAGGCCCGGATGGAAGGGGCCGACGTGATAGTCCTCCAGGTAGACCTCAATGAAGGTCTTCCAGTTGTAGGCGCACTCGTGCACATGGACCTTGTCCAGCACATAGCCGCTGAAATCGAGCTCGTGCTGAGGGCCCAGGCGCGCCAGTTCTTGCGCCACGTTGCGGGAGCCGGCCTCGAACATCAGCCCGTTCCAGCGCTGCAGGGGGTAGTTGCGCAGGTTCAGGCGGGGGTCGTCCGCGAAGTGCGGGGCTCCGATCAACTGGCCGTGCAGGTCGTAGGTCCAGCGGTGCAAGGGGCACACCACATTGGTGCCGGTGTGGCCACGGCCTTCGAGCATGATGGCCTGCCGGTGGCGGCAGACATTGGAGATCAGCTCCACTCCGTCACGCGTGCGCACCAGCGCCCGCCCCTGGCGCTCGGCCGGCAGGGCGTGGTAATTTCCCACCTCAGGCACCGCCAGTTCGTGCCCGATGTAGCGCGGTGCGCCATGGAAGATCAGCCGCTGTTCCTCCTGGAACAACACCTCGCTGAAGTACGACGAAACCGAGAGTTGGGAGCGACTTCGCTCCAGGGCCTCCAGCCCGATGCTCAGGTCCGACATGATCCCCAGGAATCTCCAAAAACCGATGTCAAACCGGCGACCGACCTTGGGTTTATCCCAAGGCTCCTTGCCGGAAAAAGGACCGGGATTCTACCCAGGCGGCAATACCCGAATAAGGCGCATGATGTCAGTTTCGAGTGTCAACCAAAATTGACACTTGAGCGACGCCTACAATTGAGCCATGACGAAGTCTCCTGCCCCCGAGGCCGCTGCCCCCCCGGTGGATGCCCCCCTGCCCGAGCGATACGAGGATGCGCTGGCCGAATTGGACGACCTGGTGCAGGCCATGGAATCGGGGCGCCTGCCCCTGGACGAATTGCTGGTGGCCTACCGCCGCGGAGCGGTGCTGCTGGCCTTCTGCAGGGACCGGTTGCAGGCAGTGGAGGAACAGGTGAAGGTGCTGGAAGACGGACAACTCAAGCCCTGGAGGGCGTCGTGACGACTCTGGCGCCTACTGCATCACTGTCCTTCAAGGACTGGATGGGCGAGGAACTGCGCCGGGTGGAAGAGGCCCTTTCGGCCTGGGTCCCCGCTGACGCGCCGGCCGGGTTGGGCTTGGCCATGCGCTATGGCGTGCTGGATGGCGGCAAGCGGCTGCGGCCGCTGTTGGTTCAGGCCGCGGCGCAGGCGGTGGATGGCCACACGGGTGCCGCCTTGCGAGCGGCCTGTGCGGTGGAGCTGATCCACGCCTATTCGCTGGTGCACGACGACATGCCGTGCATGGACAACGACGTGCTGCGCCGTGGCAAGCCCACGGTGCATGTGCAGTTCGGCCAGGCACAGGCCATGCTGGCGGGTGACGCCATGCAGGCCCTGGCGTTCGAGTTGCTGACGCCCGAAGATTCTGCTGAACTGGACCCGCGCCTGCAGGCACGCCTGGTGGGGCTGCTGGCCCGGGGTGCCGGCCACTCGGGCATGGCCGGTGGGCAGGCCATTGACCTGGCCAGCGTGGGCATGTCCCTCAACGAAGAACAACTCCGCCGCATGCACGAACTCAAGACCGGTGCCCTGCTGCGCGCCAGCGTGGACATGGGTGCTGCCTGCGGAAAAGCGGCGCCGGTTGCCCTGGCCGCCCTCAGCCGCTATGGCCATGTGATCGGCCTGGCCTTCCAGGTGGTCGACGACATTCTGGATGTGACCCAGGACACCGAAGTGCTGGGCAAGACCGCGGGCAAGGATCAGGAACACTCCAAGCCCACCTATGTGTCCCTGATGGGGCTGGATGGCGCGCGGCGCCACGCCCAGCAACTGCATGAGCAGGCCCTGCAGGCCTTGGCAGCCAGCGCGCTGCCCGGTACCCAACGGCTGCGTGAAATCGCGGACCTGGTGGTGCACCGTCAGCATTGACGGCGCACCGCTGATTGCCGGAGGATTCTTGATGTCCAACCCGACCTACCCCCTGCTGAACACCATCAACAGCCCGGCCGACATGCGGCGCCTTTCTCGCATGGAGCTCAAGACGCTCTCTCGTGAATTGCGCGACTTCCTGCTGCACTCGGTGGGCAAGACCGGCGGGCACCTGTCCAGCAACCTGGGCACGGTGGAACTCACGATTGCCCTGCACGCGGTGTTCAACACGCCGGAAGACCGCCTGGTGTGGGACGTGGGCCACCAGACCTATCCGCACAAGATCCTCACCGGCCGCCGTGACCGCTTCCACACGCTGCGCCAGTTGGGTGGCCTGTCGGGCTTTCCGCGACGCGACGAAAGCGAGTACGACACCTTCGGCACCGCGCATTCCTCCACCTCCATCTCTGCCGCGCTGGGCATGGCCATGGCCGCTCAGTTGAAGGGCGAGAACCGCAAGGCGGTGGCCATCATTGGCGACGGCGCCATGAGCGCGGGCATGGCCTTCGAGGCGCTGAACAACGGCGGCGTGCCGCATGGCGGGCTCACGGCAGACCTGTTGGTGATCCTCAACGACAACGATATGTCGATCAGCCCGCCGGTGGGCGCGCTGAACAAGTACCTGGCCCGACTGATGAGCGGCAAGTTCTACGCCGCCGCGCGCGAATCGGCCAAGAGCGTGCTGCGCAACGCGCCGCCCCTGTTTGAACTGGCGCGCCGCTTCGAGGAGCACGCCAAGGGCATGGTGGCGCCGTCCACCATCTTCGAGGAATTCGGTTTCAACTACGTGGGCCCGATCGACGGCCACGACCTGGACGCGCTGATCCCCACGCTGGAGAACATGCGCCAGATGAAGGGGCCGCAGTTCCTGCACGTGGTCACGAAGAAGGGCTATGGCTACAAGCTGGCCGAAGCCGACCCAATCAAGTACCACGGGCCCTCGCCCTTCGACCCGTCGCAGGGCATCCAGAAGCCGGCCACGCCGCCCAAGCCCACCTTCACGCAGGTGTTCGGCAACTGGCTGTGCGACATGGCCGCCGCGGACGCCCGCCTGGTGGGCATCACGCCGGCGATGCTGGAAGGCTCGGGAATGGTGGAGTTTCAAAAGCGCTTCCCGCAGCGCTGCCACGACGTGGGCATTGCCGAGCAGCACGCGGTCACCTTCGCCGGCGGCCTGGCCTGCGAGGGGCTTAAGCCGGTGGTGGCCATCTATTCCACCTTCCTGCAGCGTGGCTACGACCAACTGATCCACGACGTGGCCCTGCAGAATCTGCCGATGGTGTTTGCGTTGGACCGCGCGGGCATCGTGGGCGCCGATGGCGCCACGCATGCGGGGGCGTATGACATCGCCTTCGTGCGCTGCATTCCGAACATGAGCCTGCTGACGCCCTCGGACGAGCGGGAATGCCGCATGGCGTTGTCCACGGCGCATGGTCAGTCGCATCCGGTGGCCGTGCGCTACCCGCGCGGTGCCGGTGTGGGAGCGGATGCGGGTACGGACCTGGCCACCTTCGAATGGGGCAAGGGTGTGGTGCGGCGCACGATGACGCCGGCGCTGGCCGGTCAACCGCGCGTGGCCGTGCTGGCCTTCGGCACCCTGCTGCACGTGGCCCTGAAGGCGGCTGATTCGCTGAACGCCACCGTGGCCGACATGCGCTTCGTGAAGCCGCTGGATGCCGACCTGGTGATGGAATTGGCCCGCACGCACGACGCGCTGGTGACCATTGAGGATGGTTGCCTGATGGGTGGCGCAGGGTCGGCCGTGCTGGAATTCCTGCAGGCGCGGGGCGTGGTGATGCCGGTGCTGAACCTGGGCTACCCGGACGAGTTCATTGAGCACGGCGACCCGTCCAGGCTCAATGCCTCGATGGGGCTGGATGCAGCGGGTGTGGAGCGTGCCATTCGGGAGCGATTCTTCTCTACGGCCTCGACGGTGGCGGCCGCGGCCTGAATGCCTTGAGGCGGGGTTCGGCGCATTCGCCGCGCCTGGGCGACAATCAAGGGTTTCTTCGTAGGCCCTTGGTTCTTTCATGACGCACCCCTCTGACGCCCTGCCGATTCCGGATACGCAAAGTGAGCGCGACGAGCGCCACCTGGCGATTCAGCGTGTGGGCGTCAAGGGCGTTCGCTACCCGCTGAAGGTTCGCGTGGCCGGCCGGGTGCAGCAGACCGCGGCCGACTGGGCGTTGGACGTGGCGCTGCCGGCCGAAAAGAAGGGTACGCACATGTCCCGCTTCGTGGCCTGGCTCAACGACCTGGACGCCTCGGACGAAGCCCTGGACGCGCATTCCCTGCGCGCGGGTCTTGAAGACATGCTGCAACGGTTGACGGCCGATGAAGGCCGCATCGAGGCCTCCTTCACGTTTTTCATCAAGAAGCGCGCGCCGGTGTCCGGCGTGGCCAGCCTGCTGGACTACCAAGGGCGTTGGGTGGCCGAGCGCCGCGCGGGCGCCGTCAAGATCTGGTGCGAGGTGGGCGTGCCGGTGAAGAGCCTGTGCCCCTGCTCCAAGGAAATCTCCGACTACGGTGCGCACAACCAACGATCGCTGGTGACGATCCGCGCCGAGCCCCTGCAGTCGATCGCCTGGGAAGACCTGGTGCGCTTCGCGGAGGAGAGTGCCTCCAGCGAGATCTGGCCGCTGCTCAAGCGGCCGGACGAAAAGTGGATCACCGAGCGCGCCTACGAGAACCCCAAGTTCGTGGAAGACCTGGTGCGCGACGTGGCCCTGCGCCTGAACAAGGAACCCGCCATTGGCGCCTACTCGGTGGATGTGGAGAACTTTGAGAGCATCCACAACCACTCGGCGTTTGCGCGGATTGAGCGGGGCTGAGCGATCGGGGCGGCGTTAAATGGGGTCAGAGTCATTTAATTTGGGGACTTTGCGAGTCCCAAAATTAAATGACTCTGACCCCATTTAACGCCTCACGTTTCAATGTGCCTGTTCCCAGTTCGCACCGACGCCCACTTCGGCCAGCAGCGGCACCTTCAGTTGCGCCACACCGGCCATCAACCACGGTAGCGCCTCGCGCGCCCAGGCCACTTCGGCATCGGGCACTTCCAGCACCAGTTCGTCGTGCACCTGCATCACCATGCGGGTTGAGCGCCCTTCCTCGTCCAGGGCCTTCTGCACCGCCATCATGGCCAACTTGATGAGGTCGGCTGCCGTGCCCTGCATGGGCGCGTTGATGGCCTGGCGCTCGGCGGCGGCGCGCCGGGGGCCGCTGCCGCCCTTGATCTCGGGCAGGTACAGGCGCCGGCCGAAGACGGTTTCCACATAGCCCAACTCTGCGGCGCGCGCCTTGGTCTCGTCCATGTAGCGCTTCACGCCGGCAAAGCGCGCGAAGTAGCGGTCGATGTAGTCGCGCGCGGCCTTCTGCTCGATGCCCAGGTTGGAGGCCAGGCCGAAGGCGCCCATGCCGTAGATGAGGCCGAAGTTGATGACCTTGGCGTAACGGCGCTGCTCGGAGCTCACCGCTTCCAGCGGCACCCCGAACACCTCGCTGGCGGTGGCCTTGTGCACGTCCTGGCCTTCGGCGAAGGCGCGCAGCAGGCCGGGGTCTTCGCTGATGTGGGCCATGATGCGCAACTCGATCTGCGAATAGTCCGCACTCATCAGCACATGGCCCGCCGGCGCGATGAAGGCCTCGCGGATGCGGCGGCCTTCCGCGGTGCGGATGGGGATGTTCTGCAGATTGGGTTCGTTGCTGGACAAACGCCCCGTGACGGCCACCGCCTGCTGGTAGCTGGTGTGCACGCGGCCCGTGCGCGGGTTGATCATCTGCGGCAGCTTGTCGGTGTAGGTGCTCTTGAGCTTGGACAGGCTGCGGTGTTCCAGCAGCTTGGCCGGCAGCGGGAAATCGGCCGCCAACTCCTGCAGCACTTCCTCGTCGGTGGACGGTGCACCGGTGGCGGTCTTCTTCTTGACGGGCAAGCCCAGCCGGTTGAACAGAATTTCGCCAATCTGCTTGGGTGAACCGAGGTTGAAGGGCTGGCCTGCAATCTCGTAGGCCTGCTGCTCCAGCGCGACGATCCGCTCGGCCAATTCACGGCTTTGCTGCTGCAGCACGGCCGCATCCACCAGCACCCCGTGGCGCTCCATGCGCTGCAGGATGGTGGCGCAGGGCATCTCGATGTCCTGGTACACACGCTTCAGCCCGGCTGCGCGCTCCAGGCGCGGCCACAGCACCTGGTGCACATGCAGCGTCATGTCGCTGTCTTCGCCAGAGTAGCGCGTGGCCTTGTCCAGGTCCACCTGCGAGAAGGGAATCTGGTGGGCGCCCTTGCCGCACACGTCTTCATACGAAAGACCACGTCGGTGCACGTGGCGATCCGCCAGGCTCTCCAGGCTGTGTGGCCGGTGGGCTTCCAGCACGTAACTCTGAAGCAGCGTGTCATGCACATAGCCGCGCACGGTGATGCCGGCATTGGCCATCACGTGCAGGTCGTACTTGATGTTCTGGCCTACTTTGGCTGCGCCTTCGTCCTCCAGCCAGGGACGCAGGCGCGCCAAGGCAGAAGCGGCATCCAACTGCAGCGGCACACCGGGGTAGTCGTGGTGCAGGGGCAGATAGGCTGCCTGCCCCGGCGTGACGGAAAAGCTCAGGCCCACCAAACGCGCGGCCATGGGGTCCAGCGAATCCGTTTCGGTGTCGAAAGCCACGAGTGGTGCGGCCTGCAGCCGGGCCAGCCAGTCGCTGAACTGGGCCTCGGTGGTGATGGTGTCGTACTGAACCGGTTCGGCCAGAGGCGGAATGGGCGTGGGCTCTTCGCCTTCTGGGTCGGACGCGGCACCCGCAAATGCGGAAGCACCTGCGCCGGTCGCTCCTGATGCGGCAACGCCACCTTCCGCAGCAGCACCCGAGCCCGAGGCACCGGAGCCCCGTACACCCTGCGCATCCAACTCCCGCAACCAGGTGCGAAAGCCGTAGCGTTGATAGAAATCATGCAGCGCCGCCTCGTCCACGGCTCGCAGGGCCAGGGCCTCCAGCGCGGGCCAGCCTGCGATGTCGGGCGTGAGGTCGCAGTCGCACTTCACCGTCACCAGGCGCCGGCCCATGGGCAGCCAGTCCAGGGCCTTGCGCAGGTTCTCGCCGGCCACGCCCTTGATGGAGCCGGCCGCGGCGATCACGCCATCCAGGCTGCCGTACTCCGCAATCCATTTGGCCGCCGTCTTGGGGCCCACCTTCTCCACACCCGGCACGTTGTCCACCGCGTCGCCCATCAGCGTGAGGTAGTCGATGATGCGCTCGGGTGGCACGCCGAACTTGGCCAGCACGCCGGCTTCGTCCAGCGACTCGTTGCTCATGGTGTTGACCAGGCTCACGTCCGGCGTCACCAATTGCGCCAGGTCCTTGTCGCCGGTGGAGATCATCACACGGTGCCCGCTTGCCGCGGCTTGGCACGCCAGGGTGCCGATCACGTCATCCGCCTCAATGCCACCCACCTGCAGCACGGGCCAGCCCAGTAGGCGCACCACTTCATGGATGGGCTCGATCTGCTGCACCAGAGGCTCGGGCATGGGCGCACGGTGGCCCTTGTACTCGGGGTACCACTCGTCCCGGAAGGTGGGGCCGGAGGCGTCGAACACACAGGCGGCGTGCTCGGCGGGGAACTGGTCGCGCAGCCGCTTCATCATGGCCACCATGCCGTGCACGGCACCGGTGGGGAAGCCGCCGGGCGAGCGCAGGTCGGGCATCGCGTGGTAGGCGCGGTACAGGTAGCTGGAGCCGTCGACCAGCAGCATCAAGGGTTTCATAGAATGCCCAGTTTACGCACACCACCCGCATGGCCGTCTTCACCGAGGTCTCCGAACAGGAGGTCCAGTCCTTCATCGAACCCTTGGGGATCGGCCAACTGCAATCGCTGCGCGGCATTGGCGCGGGCATTGAGAACACCAACTACTTCCTGGACACCGACCAGGGCCATTGGGTGCTCACCATTTTCGAGCGGCTGACGTTCGAACAACTGCCCTTCTACCTGCGCCTGATGCAGCACCTGGCGCTCAAGGGCATCCCCGTGCCTTTGCCGCGTGAAGACGCGCAGGGCGAAATTCTGTTCAGTCTCAAGGGCAAGCCGGCCGCCCTGGTGAACAAGCTGCGGGGTGGGCACCAGTTGGCGCCCGACGAACACCACTGCCGCCAAGTGGGTGCCATGCTGGCGCAGATGCACCTGGACGGACAGGACTTCACGCTGCACCAGCGCAACCTGCGCGGCCTTCCTTGGTGGGAAAGCACGGTGCCCCTGGTGCTGCCCTTCATGGGCGAGGACACCGCGGCTCTGCTGCGCCGCGAACTGGCCTTCCAGCAGGAAGTGGCGGCATCGGCCGCCTATGCGCAGTTGCCGCGCGGCCCGGTGCATGCCGACCTGTTCCGCGACAACGTGATGTTCGACGGACTGCCCGGCCAGGAGAAGCTCACGGGCTTCTTCGACTTCTACTTCGCGGGTGTGGACACTTGGTTGTTTGATCTGTCGGTGTGCCTGAACGACTGGTGCATCGACCTGGCCACCGGGCAACTGGTCACGCCGCGTGCCGAGGCCTTCGTGGAGGCCTATGAATCCGTGCGGCCGCTATCGGCCACCGAACACCGCCTGCTACCGGCGATGCTGCGCGCGGGCGCATTACGCTTCTGGGTGTCGCGCCTGTGGGACTTCCACCTGCCGCGAGAGGCCGCGATGCTCAAGCCGCACGACCCCACGCACTTCGAGCGCGTGCTGCGCGCGCGCATTGAAAGCCCCTGGCATGCGATGCAGGCCTGAGGCGGGGGCATCATGGAGCGCATGAAGCTGAATCTCAAATCCGTGCAGCCCCGCCAGGGGCTGAGCTGGGTGGTGCAAGGCCTGAAGATCTTCGGGCGTCAACCGTTGGGCCTGACCGGGCTGTTCGGCACCTTCCTGTTCTTTGCCCTGGTGTCGATGCTGCTGCCGCTGATCGGTGGCGTGCTGGTGTTGTCGGCTGTGCCGCTGTTGGGCCTGGTGATGATGATGGGCACGGCGGCGGCGGTGCGGGGCCAGGTGGTGTCGCCAGCCTTGTACCTGGCCCCATTCCGCACGGACATCACGCGCCGCAAGCGCCTGTTCACCCTGTGCGTGGCCTATGGCATCAGCTCTCTGCTGATCCTGCTGGTGGCCGACCAGATCGACAACGGCCGCCTCAATGACTTGCAGGAATTGATGGCCGGCGGCGCCAACGACGAGGCCTCGCGCGCCGAGTTGCGGGCCCTGATGGAGGACCCCGCCCTACTGGGTGGGCTGTACACCCGACTGGGCCTGACCGTGCTGCTGAGCATTCCCTTCTGGCACGCACCGGCCCTGGTGTGGTGGGGCCAGCAAGGCGTGGCGCAGGCTCTGTTCTCATCCACGCTGGCCATCTGGCGCAGCAAAGGCGCCTTCGTCACGTATGCCGCGGCGTGGGTGGCGCTGCTGGCCGCATCGGGCATGACGCTGGGCCTGCTGCTGCAGGCCTTGGGCCTGGCCAACCTGCTGGGCGCCCTGGCGCTTCCGCTGGGCATGACGCTGAGCGTGGTGTTCTACGCCAGCCTCTACTTCATGTTCGTGCAGAGCTTTGGTGCGGGGGACGACAAGGGCGAACGCACCGACGAAGACGCACCGGACGAGATCAATCCACCGGCGTGAGCTTGGCCACGCTCAAGGCCAGCCACTTCATGCCGTGACGGCCGAAGTTGACCTGGGCGCGGGCATCGGTGCCTGAGCCCTCGAGCGTGACGATCACGCCTTCGCCGAACTTGTTGTGGAACACACCCTGCCCCACCCGCAGGGGGCGGCCATCCGTGCCGGTGGGTCCGTTGCTGCGGCTGATCATCGACGAGCCCGATGGGCTTTGTGAAGCCACGCGCCCCGCACCCACCATCGACCCCAGCCCCGAGCCGCGCGACCAGGCTTCTTGATAAGCCTTGGCATAGCCCGACCCGAAGCCCGCCGTGCGCGGTGTGAGCCACTTCAGCGCGGCCTCGGGCAGTTCGTCAAACCACCGGCTGCGCACGTTGTAGCGCGTTTGCCCATGAAGCAGACGGGTCTGGCTGAAGGTGAGGTACAGGCGTTGGCGCGCACGCGTGATGGCCACGTACATCAGGCGCCGCTCTTCTTCCACGCCATCAGCGTCGCTCAGCGCGTTCTCGTGCGGGAACAGGCCCTCTTCAAGACCGGTGATGAAGACCGCATCGAACTCCAGTCCCTTGGCGGCGTGGATGGTCATCAACTGCACCGCGTCCTGCCCGGCCTCGGCCTGGTTGTCCCCCGCTTCCAGCGAGGCGTGCGTGAGAAAAGCCGCCAGCGGACTCATGATCTCGCCGGTTTCGGCATCTGGCGTGACGTCCACTGGGGCTGCCGTGGCCACGCCGGGTTCGTCGGGGGTGACCAATGCACCGGGGCCCAGTTCGTCCACCGGCAGGGCCACCGCGTCACGGCCAAAGCCCTCCTGCGTCACGAAGGCTTCCGCGGCGTTGACCAGTTCCTCGAGGTTCTCGATGCGGTCTGCACCTTCCTTGTCGGTGCGGTAGAAGTCCAGCAGGCCCGAGTCGTGCAGCACGTGCTCGATGATCTCTCGCAACGTGAGGCCGCGCGTTGCCTCGCGCAGGCGCTCGACCAACTGCACAAAGCCCGCCACCTTGGTGGCCGCCGCGCCGGACAAGGCCCCTACGCTTTGGGCCAGGCTGCGCCCGCTGGCCCGTGCGGCGTCCTGCAATTGCTCCACCGTGCGCGCGCCGATGCCGCGCGCGGGGAAGTTCACCACCCGCAGGAAACTCGTGTCGTCGTTGGGGTTCTCGAGGAGGCGCAGGTAGGCCAGCGCATGCTTGACTTCCGCACGCTCGAAGAAGCGCAGGCCCCCGTACACCCGATAGGGAATGCCGGCGTTGAAGAGCGCGCTTTCCATCACGCGGCTTTGCGCGTTGCTGCGGTAGAGGATGGCGATCTCGCGCCGGTCGGTGCCGGCGCGGTGCACCTGGCCGATTTCCTCGAGCACCCACTGGGCCTCGGCGAAATCGCTCGTGGCCTCGTGCACGCGGATGGGCTCGCCCGGGCCGGCGTCGGTGCGCAGGTTCTTGCCCAGGCGGCGCTCGTTGTGCGCAATCAGCTCATTGGCCGCATCCAGGATGTGGCCCATGCTGCGGTAGTTCTGCTCCAGCTTGATGACCTGCTCGACGCGGTACTCGCGCTCGAAGTCGCGCATGTTGCCCACCTGGGCACCACGGAAGGCGTAGATGCTCTGGTCGTCATCACCCACGGCGAACACACCCTGCGGCCCGTAGGCGGCGCCATCGGCCGAGGCTTCACCGGGCAGGGGCGCGAACATCTTCAGCCACGCGTACTGCAGCCGGTTGGTGTCCTGGAACTCATCGACCAGGATGTGGCGGAAGCGCCGCCGGTAGTGCTCGCGGATGGCGGGCTCGTCGCGCATGATCTCCACCGTGCGTAGCATCAGCTCCGCAAAGTCCACCACGCCCTCGCGCGTGCACTGGTCTTCGTAGGCGCGGTAGATGTCCACCAGCTTTTGCGTGTGTGCATCCCGGATGTCCACATCGCCCGGACGAAGGCCATCTTCCTTGCTGCCTGCAATGAACCACGACACCTGCTTGGGCACGAAGCGTTCCTCGTCGAGGTTCATGGCCTTGATGACGCGCTTGATGGCCGAGACCGTATCGGACGAGTCGAGGATCTGGAAGCTCTGCGGCAGACCCGCAGCTTTCCAGTGGGCCCGCAGGAAGCGGTTGCACAGCCCGTGGAAGGTGCCGATCCACATGCCGCGCACGTTCACCGGCAACATGGCCGACAGCCGCGTGAGCATTTCCTTGGCGGCCTTGTTGGTGAAGGTCACCGCCATCACCCCACCCGGGGACACCTGCCCGGTCTGCATCAGCCAGGCGATGCGCGTGGTGAGCACGCGCGTTTTGCCCGAACCGGCCCCGGCCAGGATCAGCGACGGCTGCGCGGGCAGCGTGACCGCGGCCAACTGTTCGGGGTTGAGGTGGGCGAGCAGAGGGTCAGCCGACATCAAGGCACCATCACGCCACGAACTTCCGGCCCATCGACCACGGGCTGACCCCGTTGTGCACGCAGCAGCAGCGGTGACTGGTCGGGCCCGGAGACCGGCGGGCAACCCAAGCCTTGAGCATGGCGCATGGCCGCAGCCGTGAGCGGCTCGGTGGGATCTTCCATGGACTTGGTGAAGTCTTCCGCCACACGGCATTGCGCAGCGAAGCCGTTGTAGTACCCGCCTTCTCCGCGCGCATTGATGGAGTCGAAGTTCACGAGGCTGTAGGTGAGGCCGCAATGGTCGCGCGGACGGAACCCCACCGGCTTGCCGCAGGTGGTGGACCCGATGAGCACCACGTCGATGCCCACGCCGCGCAGGCCCGCGACGATCTGCTCACTGGCCGAGCAGGTGCGGCTTCCCGACAGCACATAGACCCGGCTCACACCCTGCCAACCGAGGTTGGTGCTGAAGCGGAAGGTTTGGTTGGACGCTTGAAGCTGTGCGTTGTTGCGCAGCACCGCGTAGACCTGGTTGTTGGCCTTGGTCCCGGCGGCCATGGAGGCGATGCGCCCGCCCACCGCCACCGACCCGCCGCCGTTGTAGCGAAGGTCGAACACGACCTCGGTGATGCCCTGGTCACGGAACTGCTGGAAGTAGCCTTGGATCTCGGGTTCGGCCAAGGTGATCATGGAGTTGAACCGGACCAGGCCCATCTTGCGGCCATCCGGCAGATTCAGCACCCGCCCCAGGCGTACGGGGAGCACGTCGTGCACATTGGCGGCGATCTTCACCGTGCGGCGTGCGCCATTGCGCTCGATTTCAAGCTCCAGCTCGTCACCGGCCTTGGACGGCGTGAGCGCCGAGAAATCGGAGCGCGCAATGGCGTCTTCGGCCGCCACGGCGTTGAGCCTTCGAACGCGGTCACCGCGTCGGATGTCGGCCAGCCCCGCGGGCGAGCCCGGCGTCACGTCGCGGATCCACAGGGGCAGATCGGGCCGACCCTGCACTTCCTGACCGGCCACCGACAGGCCATAGGCCAATGTTCTGCCCTCACCGAAGAACTGGTTGTAGGCCTCGGTGGATTGGTAACCGCTGAAGCGGTCGGCGGGAATGGTTTCGTTGCCCTTGAACAAGGAGGCCTTGAAATAGGCGTCCAGACCTTGTTCGGGCATGGGGTTCACGGCAGCGGTGATGTCGTTGTAAAAGTATTGGGTGCTGAACTGGTCGGCCAGGAAGGTGCGCCTGTCCAGTTGCGTGCAGCCGGGCCCATCGGGCAGGCCGGCCGTGGGGTCGGCGGTGCCGCCGGCGCTGCTACCCCCACCCCCACCGCCGCAGGCCGCCAGCAGAACCGCGGTGGCCACGGACAAGGCGGCCACACCCGCGCGACGGGCCGTACCGCTTCTGATGCGCTGTCCCGGCAGCGCTTGATGATGTTCGGTCTTCATATCGTGCATCTCTCCCCTGGTGGGCCTGCCTGCGCAAGCCCCTGGTCAAGTTACCACAACCTACACTCTCGTCCTTCACCCAACAAGCCCTTTATTCGCGTGCCGAAGGCCTGCGGATGCCCCTGATTCCCCCATGACCGAGCTTGCCAAATCCTTCGAACCGGCCGCCATTGAAGCGCGCTGGGCCCCGCTGTGGGAGCAGCAGGGCACCTACCGGCCCAGCACCGACCCGGCCAAGCCCTCGTTCTGCGTTCAGCTGCCCCCGCCGAAT
>JAIYCN010000226.1 GCA_027487995.1 Rubrivivax sp.
CTCCTTGAGCAATGCGCTGCGAATGGCGCGCACCGTCTCGGAATCCTCCGGGCGACCATTCGAGTCCAGCACCGTCAGGGACGTCTTGCCGGCCGAATCTTCCTTGACCACGATGCGGTAGCGGGCCAGACGCGTTTTGCTTTCGTCGCTACGGAACACGTCGAGGAGACGATCGAACAGGCCGCCCTTGCCGGCAGCCACGTTGCGGTCGATGTAGCGAACGAAGTAGATGCCGCCGGCGCGGTCCCGGTCTTCCACTGTGAAGCCGCTTCGATCCAGGCTTGCGCCCACCGTGCGCCAGGCGCGGTCGAACGTTTCGTCGAGTTGGAGGCGACCATCGGGCAGTTGGCGTGCGCGGGCGGCTGCGGTTGTCGGGCGCGCGCTACTGGTGGAGCTTCCGGCGGCGGGACCTCGATCTTCCGCGCGCGCTTGCTGCACTGCTGCTTCCGGTGCGCCCAGGCGGGCCATCAAGCGGTAGAGCATTTCCGCCTCAAGCCCAGGGTCACTGGGGCGGGGCTGCCATGCAATCTGGTCGCGGTTGCTGCCGACTGGACCTTCCAAAAGGCCCCGGTGTGTGACCACGATCTCGGTGCCTTGCGTGTTGCGTTCGATGCGGGTGCGGAAACGGTCGCGCTCTCCGGTGGACATGACGCCGTCGGCCAGCCGGCCCAACAGGTTGCGGATGAAATCCTGGGGCAGCTTGGCCCGGTTTTCAGCCCATCCGGTTTCGATGACACCGGCTTCGGGCCGCTCGGTTTCAATGGTGAAGCCGCTGTCCTTCCAGAAAGCCAAGGCACGTTGGTACACGACCTCCGGCGCCAGGGTGGTGACCAGCCGACGCTGTTCCCCTTCCCGCACCAGACGCACGGAGCCGATTTCCTGCGGCGTGACGCTCGGGCCGCTGCTCACTGCGGTGGTGGCGACACCAGGCTGGCTGAAGGTGCTGGCGCTGACCGGGCGGCCGGATTGCACCGCAAACCGCCCCTCGCGCGAGAGTTGCGTCAGGTCCGGGGGCACTTCCAGGGGTGGGGTCTTGACGGCCTGCGAACGGTAGTCGATGGGGCCGCCGCTGTCGCTCTTTCCGAACAGACCGCCCACCGTGGAACAGCCGCTGAGCAGCAGGACCGTGGCCAAGGCCGGTGCCGTCAGGCCAAGCATGCGGTTGTTGGGGAGAGCCTGAGGAGCCGGGGTGATGGATTGGGTCATAGATCAGAGGTTCAGATGAAAACGCCGATGTCTGGGCTGGGCCTCAGATCACGCCGCACTCCTTGAGCGCGCCTTCCACGATGGGTTGTGCCGCTTCGCTCAAGGGGACCAAAGGCAGGCGGATGGCACCCCCACAGCGCCCCATGCGCTGCAGGGCCCATTTCACCGGGATCGGGTTGGCTTCAACGAAGAGATGCTTGTGCAGCGGGAGCAGCTTCATGTGCAGTTCGCGGGCGCGGGCCACGTCGCCGGCCATGGCTGCCACGCACATCTCGTGCATGGCGCGGGGTGCCACGTTGGCCGTCACGCTCACATTGCCGTGTCCTCCAAGCAGCATCAGCGCGATGGCGGTGGGGTCGTCACCTGAGTAGATGTGGAAGTGCCGCGGCGCGTGGCGGATGAGCCAGGCTGCACGCTCGATGTTGCCCGTGGCTTCCTTGATGCCGATGATGCCCGGTACCTGCGCCAGACGCATGGTGGTCTCCACGCTCATGTCGGCCACCGTGCGGCCCGGCACGTTGTACAGCACCATGGGGATGTCCACCGCTTCGGCGATCGCCTTGAAGTGGCGGTAGATGCCCTCCTGCGTGGGCTTGTTGTAGTAGGGCACCACCTGCAGTGTGCAGTCCGCGCCAACCGAGCGCGCGAACTTTGAAAGTTCGATGGCTTCGTGGGTGGAATTCGCGCCAGCGCCCGCCATCACCGGGACTCGCCCTGCGCACTGCTCCACCGCCACCCGGATGATCTCGCAATGCTCGTCCACCGTGACGGTGGGGGACTCGCCCGTGGTGCCCACCACGCCAATGCAGTCGGTTCCTTCGGCGATGTGCCAGTCGATGAGTTGACGCAGGCCGCTGTAATCCACGGCGCCGTTGTCGAGCATCGGCGTGACCAGGGCCACGATGCTGCCGGTGATGGGTTTCATGTTGAGTTGCTCAGGCGAGTCGGGTAGGCCAGTGGCCCATTATCCAGGGTTCAGGGGCCAGTCTCCGCGGGACTCCGGCTCAGGCGAAACCGGCCCGCAGGCCACCAGGCGCTGGACTCGTTGAGGCGGATCCGACAAGAGTCCGTCCTCGTAGGCCAGCACGTGCAGCCCCTGCGATGTTTCCAGCAGTTCACCCGGGCGCAGCAGGAAGTCCGGGTTGCGTGGGCGGCCCAGCCGACCGTGGCCGAGCGCAAAGGTCTCCACGATCAGCACACCGCCTGGCTTGAGGCTGGCCAACAGGTGCGGCCACAGAGGCCGCCACAGGTAGTTGGTGATGACGACGGCATCAAAGCGTTCGCCTTCCAATGGCCATGGGCCGTTCTCAATGTCGGCGTGCAGGGTGGTCACCGAGCCCGACGCTGCCGCGCCGGACATGGCTTCATTCAGGTGGGACAGGGCCACATCATCCCTGTCCACCGCCACGGCATGAGCACCGCGCGCGGCGAACCACAGGCTGTGCCGGCCGGCCCCGCAGGCCAGGTCCAACACCCGCGCGCCCGCGGGCACCAGATGGCTGAAGCGCTGAACCCAGGGGGAGGCGGGACCGGTGCCGTGCATGGACGAATTCAGAAACAACTGCGCACGAACGACGCCACTTCGACAGCCAAGTGCGGGTTGAGCCATGCCGCGAAGACGCCCGCACATGCCGCCAGTGCGAGGGTCCAGGCCAGCAGGCGGTGGTTCATTTGCAAGGGCTGCATCATGCAGCAGCCGACGGCCGCGCGGTGACGGGTGCCCTCACGATGGGCGCGTCGCGCACCGGCACATTGGCCAGCGCAGCAAAGACGCCCAGCGCCACGGCGATCCACCACACCACGTCGTAGGCGCCGGTGGCGTCATAAAGCAGGCCGCCCATCCACACGCCCAGGAAGGAACCCACCTGGTGGCTCAGGAAGACGAAGCCGCCGAGCATGGAGAGGTATTGCACGCCGAAGATCTGCGCGATGACGGCGTTGGTGGGCGGCACGGTGGACAGCCACAGCAGCCCCATGACCGAGGCAAACAGATACACGCTCCAGGGCGTCAGAGGCGCCCACAGGAACAGCACGATGGCCACCGAGCGCAGCGCATAGATGCTGGACAGGATCCACTTGCGCGGCAGGCGCTGGCCCAAGGCCCCCGCGCCGTAGGTGCCGAACACATTGAACAGGCCGATGAGCGCCAGGGCCGTGGTGGCCACCTCCGGGCCCATCCCCTGGTCCTTCAGGTAGCTGGGCAGGTGCACGCCGATGAACACCACC
>JAIYCN010000352.1 GCA_027487995.1 Rubrivivax sp.
TTGCCGGCGATGTCGTTGAACTCCCAGCTTTCCCAGGTGAAGCGGGCGGCCCACCAACCCAGGTAGCCGATGGCCACGGTGGCCACCAGCAGGCTGACGACCTCCATCAGGCGGCGCACGCCGGCTGGCACCGCTTCAAGCAGCAGGGTGACCCGCACGAAGTCGCCGTTGCGAAAGCTGTGGGCCATGCCCAGGAACGCCGCTGCGGCGCACAGCCAGGCCACCACATCGTTCACCCAGGACACGCGCCACTCCAGCAGGCGGCCCACCGATGCCCAGATCATCAGCACCAGGATGCCCAGCACGCACAGCGCGGCCAGCGCGCCGCCCAGGCCGTACAAGCCGTCAAGTGCGCGGCGCATCCGGTCTGCTGAACTTTGTTGTGCGTGGCGTGTTGGGGCTTAGCGGTTGTAGGCGTCGTACACCGCCTTGCCCTCAGCGCCGGCCTTGTCCAGCCATTCCTTGAGGATGGTGTCGCCCACCTTCTTCATGTCGGCCTTGAGTTGCGCAGAAGGCGGCAACACTTCCATGCCGTTCTTCTTCAGCGTGGCCAGCGTGTCTTCGTTGACCTTGCGCGATTCAGCCCAGCCCCGGGCTTCGGCAGCAGCGGCGGCCTTGAGGAGGGCCTCCTGCGCGGCCTTGTCCAGGGCTTCAAAGGCCTTGCGGTTGGCGATCACCGCATTCTTGGGCAACCAGGCCTGCACGTCGTAGTAGTACTTCAGGTGCTCATAGAGCTTGCTGTCCACGCCCGTTGCGCCCGAGGTCATGTTGGCTTCGACCACACCCGTGGCCAGCGCTTGGGCCAGTTCGGCGGCCTGCACGGTCACGGGCTGGGCGCCCACGAGTTCGCCGATGCGGGCCGTCATGGGGCTGTACGCGCGCCACTTGCTGCCCTTGAGGTCTGCGGCGCTGTTGACGGGCTTCTTGCTGTAGATGCCCTGGGGTGGCCAGGGCACGGAATACAAGAGCATCATGCCCTGATCGGCGAGCTTCTTTTCGATGAGCGGCTTTTGGGCGCGGTACATCTTCATGGCTTCGTCGTAGCTGTCGGCCAGGAAGGGCAGGCCGTCGGCGCCATACACCTGCCATTCATTCTGGAAATTCGCCAACAGGATCTCACCGGCCTGGGCTTGGCCGCCCTGAACCGAACGCTTGATTTCGGGCGCCTTGAACAACGACGCATTGGCATGCACCGTGATCTTGAGCTTCCCGCCGGTTGCCTTGTCGACTTCGCCGGCGAAGGTGGCGAGGTTGACGGAGTGGAAGTTGGTGGCGGGGTAGGCAGAAGCCAGGTCCCACTTGGTTTGGGCGGCGGCGGGCAGTGTGAAAGCCAAGCTGCTGGTGGCCAGTGCGGCGGTGAAGAGTCGACGGAGGATCATGGCGGCTCCTGGTAAGTGAAGCTCGTAATGTAGGAAGAGTGTTGGTTGTTGGGCTCCAGGGTTTCCCGGGTTCTGCGCTGGTTGGTGGGGGTCCTGAAGTGCCATGACCGAGCGGCGCTGCGGGGCTGGGGGCTGTGCGGCTGGAGCTGCCTCCACCTCGGCGAGCCCGCCCAACGGCGGTCTCCCATCGGTTCCCGGCTTTAAGCTCCAGCCGCACAGCCCCCAGCCCCACCGCGCAGAACCACCGGTGGCGTGCGGCACCAGCCCAAA
Source organism: Rubrivivax sp. (assembly GCA_027487995.1). Classification (GTDB taxonomy): domain Bacteria; phylum Pseudomonadota; class Gammaproteobacteria; order Burkholderiales; family Burkholderiaceae_C; genus RFTU01. The sequence continues at coordinate 1,650 of JAIYCN010000352.1, forward strand.
ACCACTGCGGCAATTGGGGGGCAGCGAGCAGTGCCAGAGCGCTGGTGCGTTGTGGGCGGTAGGCCTTTGCCGGATAGTCAGCCCGGGAGACGATGGGAGACCGCCCTTAGGCGGGCTCGCCGAGGCGGGAGGGCGTCCGGCAATGGCCTGCCGCCCACGGCGCGCCAGCGCGACGAGACCACAACGCAGCCGAAGCGCATCAGCGCAACGAACCCGCAGGACTACTCGCGACGACCCTAAACTCCCACCATGACCTGGCAATTCTGGATCGACCGCGGCGGCACCTTCACCGACATCGTCGCGCGCCGACCAGACGGTTCCCTGCTCACCCACAAGCTGCTCTCGGAAAACCCCGAACGCTATCGAGATGCCGCCGTAGCCGGCATCCGTCACTTGCTCGGGCTTCAAGACAAAGAACCCATCACCCCGCAACACGTGGCGTGCGTGAAGATGGGCACCACCGTGGCCACCAACGCCCTGCTCGAGCGCAAGGGCGAACCCACGCTGCTCGTGACCACCGCCGGCTTCCGCGACGCGCTGCGCATTGCATACCAGAACAGGCCCCGCCTCTTCGATCGCCACATCGTGCTGCCCGAGTTGCTTTATCAGCGCGTGATCGAGGCGCACGAACGCATCGGCGCACACGGCGAGGTGGTGCAAGCTCTGGATGAGGGCCACCTGCGAGAGCGGCTGTGGGCCGCGCATGACGCCGGCCTGCGCAGCGTGGCCATCGTGTTCATGCACGGTTACCGGTATGCCCAACACGAACAAATCGCGGCACGCCTGGCGCGCGAGGTTGGCTTCACCCAGGTGAGCACCTCGCACGAAACCAGCCCGCTGATGAAGTTCGTCAGCCGCGGCGACACCACGGTGGTGGACGCCTATCTCAGCCCCATCCTGCGCCGCTATGTCGACCAGGTGGCGGCTGAGATGCCCGGCGTGCCCCTGTTCTTCATGCAAAGCTCCGGCGGCCTGACCGATGCCCATCGCTTCCAGGGCAAGGATGCGATTCTGTCGGGGCCGGCCGGGGGCATTGTGGGCATGGCCCGCACCGCCGAGATGGCCTTTGCCGACGAGGCCGCCAACCAGGGTGTACGGGTGATCGGCTTCGACATGGGCGGCACCTCCACCGACGTGTCGCATTACGCCGGTGAATTCGAGCGCGAGTTCGAGACGCAGGTGGCCGGCGTGCGCATGCGCGCACCCATGATGAGCATCCACACCGTGGCCGCAGGGGGCGGATCCATCCTGCAGTTCGACGGTGCGCGCTTCCGCGTGGGGCCGCAGAGTGCCGGTGCCAACCCCGGGCCGGCCAGCTACCGGCGTGGTGGCCCCATGGCCGTGACCGACGCCAACGTGATGCTGGGCAAGATCCAGCCCGCATTCTTTCCCCATGTGTTCGGCCCCAACGGTGACCAACCATTGAGCCGCGAGGCTGTGGTGCAGGGCTTTGATGCGCTAGCCAAGGCCGGTGCGGGGACGGCGCACAGCCCGGAGGAAATGGCCGAAGGCTTTGTGCGCATTGCCGTGCAGCAGATGGCCAACGCCATCAAGAAGATTTCGGTGGCGCGGGGCTATGACGTGACCCGCTACACGCTGCAATGTTTCGGGGGCGCCGGCGGCCAACATGCCTGCCTGGTGGCCGATGCACTGGGCATGACGCGGGTGCTGGTGCACCCGTTGGCCGGCGTGCTGAGCGCCTACGGCATGGGGCTGGCCGACCAGGCCAAGCTGCGCGAGCAGTCGGTGGAGCTGCCTTTGCAGGCTGACTCAATGGCCGCGGTGAACGGGCAATTGGCGCAACTCTCACAGGCCGTGCAGCAGGACCTGCAGCAGGAGCAGGTCAATGCCGGCGCCGTGAAAGTGCGCCGGCGCGTTCATGTGCGCTACGAGGGCACCGATTCGGCCCTGGTGGTGAATGTGCCGGACCCTGATGCGGCAGCGGACCAACAGGTGGCCGCGATCACCCAAGGCTTTGAGACCGCCTATCGCCAGCGCTTTGCGTTCCTGATGACGGGCAAGCGCTTGATGGTGGAGGCGGTGTCGGTGGAAGCCGTGGTGGCCGGAGACGCGCCACAGGAACCGCACCTGGCCTCACACCCGCCGCGGACCGTGCCGGTACGCGAAACGGTGCGGATGTACTCCGACGGGCAATGGCATGACGCTGCCCTGGTGGTGCGCGAAGACCTGCGCGCAGGCGACCGCATCATCGGCCCGGCCATCATTGCCGAGCGCAACGCCACCACGGTGGTGGAGCCCGAGTGGCAGGCCGAACTGACCCCGCGTGACCACCTGGTGCTGACCCGCCGCGTGCCGCGCCAGCAGCGGTTTGCCGCCGGCACCACCGTGGACCCGGTGCTGCTGGAGGTGTTCAACAACCTGTTCATGAACATCGCCGAGCAAATGGGGCTGCAACTGCAGAACACCGCCTACTCGGTCAACATCAAGGAGCGCTTGGACTTTTCGTGCGCGCTGTTTGATGCGCAGGGCCACCTGATCGCCAACGCCCCGCACATGCCGGTGCACCTGGGCTCCATGGGCGAGAGCATCCAAACCGTCATCCGCGAAAACGCAGGCCGTATGCGGCCAGGCGACGTGTTTGTGCTCAACGACCCCTACCACGGTGGCACGCATCTGCCGGACGTCACGGTCATCACGCCGGTGTTCATGGAACCCGAACCGTTGAGTACCCCACCCACAGGCTCATCGCCTGAGCCCGCCGGCCGGCCAACAGCCGGGCCCGTCCAACCGGTCTTCTTCGTGGGCTCTCGCGGTCACCACGCCGACATCGGCGGCCTCACCCCTGGTTCGATGCCGCCGTTTTCCACCCGCATCGAGGAAGAGGGCGTGCAGATCCGCAACTTCCTGTTGGTGGAAGGCGGCCGCTTGCGCGAAGCCGAAATGACGGCGCTGCTTCAAAGTGGCGAATACCCCAGCCGCAACCCGGCACAGAACCTGGCCGACCTGAAGGCCCAGATTGCGGCCAACGAGAAGGGCGTGCAGGAATTGCGCCGCATGGTCGAGCAGTTCGGCCTGCCGGTGGTGCAGGCCTACATGCGGCATGTGCAGGACAACGCCGAGGAATCGGTACGGCGCGTCATCACGCGGCTGAAGGATGGCGCTTACATCCTGCCGCTGGACAACGGTGCGCAGATTCAGGTGGCCGTGCGGGTGAACGCTGCGCAGCGCAGCGCCGAGATCGACTTCACCGGCACCAGCGCGCAGTTGAGCAACAACTTCAACGCCCCGCGCGCGGTGTGCATGGCCGCCGTGCTGTACGTCTTCCGCACTTTGGTGGACGACGACATCCCGCTGAACGCGGGCTGTCTGAAGCCGCTGAAGGTGATCATTCCCGAAGGCTCGATGCTCAACCCGCTACCGCCGGCTTCGGTGGTGGCCGGCAATGTGGAAACCTCCAGCTGCATCACCAATGCCTTGTTCGGTGCCCTGGGTGTGATGGCGGCCAGCCAGCCCACGATGAACAATTTCACCTTCGGCAACGCGCGGCATCAGTACTACGAAACCATATCCGGCGGCAGTGGGGCTGGCGGCGTGTTCGATGGGCGGGGTGCGCTAGTGGGCGGGTTCAACGGCACGGGCGTGGGGCAGACCCACCTGTCCAATTCCCGCCTGACCGACCCCGAGGTGCTGGAGTTCCGCTTCCCGGTGCGGCTCTTGGGCTACGAGATCCGGAAGGGGTCTGGCGGCGCGGGGCAGTGGCGCGGCGGCGATGGCGGGCTGCGCCGCATTCAATTTCTGGAAGCCATGACCGCCGGCATCCTGAGCAACGGCCGTGTGCATCCGGCCTTCGGCATGGCCGGTGGCCAAGCAGGCCAGCCCGGCATCAACCGTGTGCGCCGCGCCGACGGCACCGTGCTGGACCTGCCGCACATTGGGCAGGTGGACATGCAGCCAGGTGATGTTTTCGAAGTGCACACGCCCGGCGGGGGTGGCTACGGCGACGCTGCCGGGGCCTTGCCGTCCACCCGCTGAACCTGCAGCATCACCACGATCTCCGATTGCGAATCGAGCTTCGAGGTGGACCCCAGGCCCAGAAAGCCGCCCTGCTTGATCTGGCTCTGGTTGAATTCGCTCAGCCCACCCAACAGGATCACTTCGCCACTACGGGCCACCACATCGGACCGGAACGCGCGGCGCAGCTTGGTGGGCGTGGTGGCCAGGCCGGTGTCGGTCTTGACGAAGGACGAAAGCTCCTGCCAGATCAGCAGGCGGATGGATTCCTGCAGGATGCGGGGGCTGATGTTGAGCAGCACACCCGCGCTTTGGTAGGTGACGCTTTGCTGCGAGGTGCCGCTGTAGGTGACGATGGACCCCAGCGTGGGCGTGTCGGTACCGATGGTGACCGAGGCAATGCTGCCGTCCGAGGCGCGCAGCACCGGGCTTGAGATCAGCCGCACGCGGCTGTCGCTGGTGAGCCGGCCAATCGACAAGGCCATGTCGCGACCACCCAGGCGCAGCACACTCAGGTCGCCGGCGGCGGTGCCCATGTTGCCGCTGAGGCGTCCTTCCAGCAGGCTGAAGATGAGCTGTACCGCCGTGTCCTTGCTTTGCGCGTCGCGCACCTCCATCACATAAGCCTGCAGCAGCACCTCCGGCACGGGCACGTCCACCTGCTCCAGGAAGTTCTTGAGGTACTGAATGTCGTTGGGGTGCCCGCGCACCACCAGAAAGTTCGGGGCCACGGCCGCTTGTGTGGCGTCCTGGAAGGGCGAGGTGTTGAAGCCCGCCACTTGAGATTGGGGCACCATGGCGCTGACCGATGCGCCATAGCCGGTGGTTTGCCCGGTCAACACCGCACCGCCGATGTCTAGGCTGGGTATGCCCATGGACGGGTACTGCCCTTCGATCGCCATGCGTGAGGAGGTACCGAAGGGGTCGGTGGTGGCGAACTCTGTGGTGTGCGGTACGGTGGAGCCGGAATAGTTGAAGGTCAGCCGGGGGAACAGCGCAAAGTAGGCGGCCATGGCGGACACCGTGCGGTGCTTGGGGGTGTAGACCCACAACTCCTGGTCGGCAGGGTTGCCGCCCGGGGCACTCTCGGGGTGGATGACCAGCACACCTGAGACCTCGGTGATCGTCAAGCCCAGGTTGCTCAGCACCTGGCGCACCAGGGGCAGAGGGTCGGCGCCCCCAAAGCGGCTCAAGTCGGCCGTGATGACCACCGGGTGTACCGACACCGAGGGCATCAGCACATAGGCCTGGCGGCTGGATTCGCCCAAGGTGACGCGCAGGAATTCCGCCAAGGTGACTTGGCCGGGCGCGGCCACCGTGGGAGTTGCGGGCAACACACGTGCGCCGTTGGTCGGCAACAGCGGACGCGGCGCGAGCAGTGCCGGGTTCTGCCGCACCAGTTTCCAGGGCGATGGGGTGGCCGGGGTGTGCGGCGGCGGTGTGTTCGGTTGCGCTTGCAGCAGCGAGGCGTGCGCGGCCAGGCCCAGCGCGAGGACGCCTGCGAGGCAGGACCGCGTCACAGGCAGACCAGCCCGACCCGCGAGCCGGCGTGTCGTGAGCCGGAGCCGGCACTCCCTCACGGCGTGTTGACGTACTGGCCCAGATCGGCCGCGTTGTAGGCGCGGTTGGGGTCCAACACCAAGGCCGCACGGCGGAACCACACGTCGCGTTGCGGCAGGCGCATGTCCCAGGCGTTCAGGTTGGTCCAGTGGTAGATGCCGTGCTTCACATAGGGCTGCGCGGCGGGTTGGTTGTAGCCCACCGGCCCCTTGTAGTTCACCACCAGGTTGCCGTTGATCCAGGTTCGGATGAAGGGTGAGGCCGCCGGGTCGGTGGACACCAGGGCTTGGGTCACCACCGTGATCCATTGGTTGGGCGTCCAGCTGTCGCTGGACCACAGCACCTGGGTGCTCACGGTGGTCGGTGTGGGCGTGGGCGAAGCACTGGTGCGCATGACCAGGCGCATTTGCCCGTCGCGCGACAGCAGAGCGTAGATGGGCTGCAGGCCGCTGGTGTCGCCGGCGTGCCATTGAGCGAGTTGTTGTTCGTCGTTGGTCACGCGCCAGTCGGGCAGGTACACGCTGTAGGCATGCCAGAACAACCGGCCGCGGGGCAGGCCGCTGGTGCTGGGGTTGAAGGCGCTTTCGCAGCGGTAGGAGCCGGCCGTGAGTGGGTCGGTGGGCATCAAGGTGAAACGAAATGCCCAACGGCTGGCATCCACCGGGTCGGGCACCCGTCCAAAGCGCAAGGTGCCGCCCTGGGGCAGCGGGGTGCCGTTGATGCCTTGGTCGGGTACCTTCTGCGAGGGCATGATGAGCCCATAGCACTGCACATTGCCGAAGGCTTGTTGGCTCAGGCTGATGCCGGGCGTGAACTGCGCCAGCACGTCCTGCGGCAACACGGGCGCCGCATGGGCAGCGGGCACCGCAGGCAGCAGCAGGGCCGTCATCAGCAGGGCAATGAATTTCATGGCCGGTCTCCGTTGGTGGTGGACGAACGGATGGTGGGCTCAGCACCGCAAGGTGGCTTTGCGCCTGCTCACCCTGCGTTGTGCGCCGGCTGCCCCTGGAGGGCGCGGGTGCGCATCGTGCGGCAGAGACCTGTTGAAGATCAGGGTTTTCCCGTTACAATCTGTAGGATGAGCACGACCTACTGCGACCTGCACACCACCAGCGCCCTGGCGCCGGCACCGTGCGGTGCTGCGCGGTTTCCTGTGGCTCCCACCACGACCACGATCAAGACCAAGATCACCACGGGCTGATCTGCCCCGGTTCGTCGTGCGCCCCACCGGCCAGACGAGCCGGGCAGGCAGCCAACACGCATTTGTGACATTTGTGACTGTTGACTGAAAGGGCGATTGAAATGAGCAAGCGGGTAGGCCTCGTCGGATGGCGCGGCATGGTGGGTTCGGTCCTGATGGACCGCATGCAGGCCGAAAAGGACTTCGACCTCATCGAGCCCGTGTTCTTCTCCACGTCGAGCGCCGGCGGCAAGGCGCCTGCCATGGCCAAGCAGCACACCACGCTGCGCGACGCCAACGATGTGGCTGAACTGGCCCAGTGCGACATCATCATCACCTGTCAGGGCGGCGACTACACCAAGGACGTCTTCCCCAAGTTGCGCGCCACCGGCTGGAACGGCCACTGGATTGACGCGGCGTCCGCCCTGCGCATGGAAAAGGATGCCGTGATCATCCTCGACCCGGTGAACGACGGCCTCATCCGCAAGACCCTGGCTGCGGGCGGCAAGAACTGGATTGGCGGCAACTGCACCAACTCCATCCTGCTGATGGGCCTGGGCGGCTTGTTTCATGCGGGTTTGGTGGATTGGGTGAGTTCCATGACCTACCAGGCCGCGTCGGGCGGTGGTGCCAACCACATGCGCGAACTGCTCAAGGGCATGGGCGTGTGCCATGCCGCGGCCGGCGCCGACCTGGACAACCCCGCCACCGCCATCCTGGACATCGATCGCCGTGTGGCCCAAGCCATCCGCCAGGACGTGCCCACCGAGTTCTTCGGCGCGCCCCTGGCCGGCGGCCTGATTCCCTGGATCGATTCGCAGCTGGACAACGGCCAGTCCAAGGAAGAGTGGAAGGGTCAGGCCGAGGTCAACAAGATCCTGGGCACCGAGCAGACGATTCCCGTGGACGGCCTGTGCGTTCGTATTGGCGCCATGCGCTGCCACAGCCTGGCGCTGACGCTCAAGCTGAAGAAGGACCTGCCGCTGGCCGAGATCGAATCCATCATCAAGGGCGGCAACCCCTGGGTGAAGTGGGTGCCCAACGACCGCGCCATCACGGTGAAGGAACTCACCCCGGCTTCCATCACCGGTGGCCTGCAGGTGGGCGTGGGCCGCGTGCGCAAGCTCAACATGGGGCCGGAGTACGTGTCGGCCTTCGTGATCGGTGACCAACTGCTGTGGGGCGCGGCCGAGCCGCTGCGCCGCATGCTGCGCATCCTGCTGGACGCCTGATCACCATTCCATGGGCCGCATTGCCCTGGGCATCCGCTACCGTGGTACCGCCTACCTGGGCTGGCAAAGCCAGCCCGGCGGGCGCACGGTGCAAGACCAGCTGGAGAAGGCGCTCGCGCAATTCACCGCGCTGCCCCTGGAGCGCGTGAGGACCCATTGCGCCGGCCGCACCGACACCGGTGTCCATGCGGTGAACCAAGTGGTGCATCTGGACGCCGCTGTGGAGCGCGAGCCGTTTTCGTGGGTGCGCGGCACCAACCGCTACCTGCCGGACGACGTTGCGGTGCAGTGGTGCGTGCCGGTGGATGCGGCCTTCCATGCGCGCAACAGCGCCGTGGGGCGCCGCTACCGCTATCGGCTGCTGGAGTCGCCCGTGCGGCCCTCGCTGCAGACCGGGCTGTGTGGCTGGACCTTCATGAACCTGGAAGGCCAGGCCATGCGGGAGGCCGCTGCAATGCTGTTGGGCGAGCATGACTTCAGTGCCTTTCGCGCGGCCGAATGCCAGGCTGCCACGCCGGTGAAGACGCTGCGCGAACTGCGCATCACCCGGCAGGAGTCGATGCTGGGCACGATGTGGAACTTCGACTTCGAGGCCACGGCCTTTCTGCACCACATGGTGCGCAA
>JAIYCN010000359.1 GCA_027487995.1 Rubrivivax sp.
ACGCGTGATCGCCCAAGGAAAAACCCCAACTCAGACGAGTTGGGGTTTTGCATATGGTGGAGCTGGGGGGAATTGAACCCCCGTCCGCAAGCCATTCCCGCGCAGTTCTACATGTGTAGCCGTCTGATTTGAGCTCGCCCCTTGAGCCGCGCAGCGGCACGCTGCTCAAGACGCCAGCACCCTTGAATCTCGCCGCCCCCGAAGGTGCACCGGTGGCAGCCAGCCTATGTGAATTCCCTTGCAACCAGGACAGCTTGCGCCACCCTGGCCCGGCCCATAGGCCAACCGTTGCAAGGCTCACCGGTGTTTAAGCGGCGAGTGCGAAACGTTCGTCGTTTGCAGTTAGTTTGTTTCTGCGGATTTACGAGGTGACAGAACCTCGACATGCCCTGCTGCGTGTCCGAACCCACGTCGAAACCGGTGCAGCCCCTTCACCTGCGATTCTACGCTGAGGGGGCCGCAACCGTGTCCTTGCGCGCCACCCAATAGGTGGCTCCCTGGGTGGGGCAATAGCGTTCGGAGTGAGGAATCTCAGGCGCCAGGTGGAAGGTGTCACCCACCTTCAGGTGCCGTTCTGCCCCACCGGGCTCCCCCAACCACATTTCGCCCTGCACCACGATGGCATTGGCCTCGAAGGGATGCGTGTGCGTGTCCAGCACGGTGCCCGGCGCCCACTGGCGCTCAATCACCTGATGGTAGCCGGCCGCCGTCATAAGGGCGCGGAATTGGTCGAGGGTGAGTGTGGTGGTGCTCATGGTGTCATGCTCTCATGAATGCGCAGAAGGTGCATTCGCGTTCGCCTTCGCATCCGCGTTTGGATGCGAAGGCGAACGCGTCTGCACCCAGGTCCACACGTCGGCGGCGCCATGCACGATGGCATCGGCCCCCCACTCTTCGATGGGCGCCGCCGCCCCCAAATAGCCCCACGCAGCGGCCAGGGTGCGCATGCCCGCGGCTTGGCCTGCTTGGATATCCCGCAGGTCGTCGCCGACGTACAGGCAGTGGGCAGGGTCGGTGTCCAGCACGCGCGCGGCTTCCAGCAAAGGCTGGGGGTGGGGCTTGGCGTGGGGCGTGGTGTCGCCGTACACGTTCACGGCGGACTGCAAGTGCAGTTGCAGGCCTTCGATGACGGGCTTGCCGAAGCGCGAATTCTTGTTGGTGACGATGCCCCAGGGCAGACCGCGCGTGCGCAACTGCTGGAGCAGCGGTGGCACGTGGTCGAAGATGCGCGTTTCCTGCAGCAGGCGCCGCTGGTAACGCTCGAAGAATTCGTCACGCAGGGCGTCGAATTGTTCGTGGCCGGGGAGCACTTCAAAGGCCACGCCCATCATGCCGCGTGCGCCGGCACCCACCATGCGGCGCAATTGCGCATATGGCATGGGCGGTAGGCCGCGCGCGGCGCGCATGTCGTTGGCGGTGCCGGCCAGGTCGGGCGCGCTGTCGATGAGGGTGCCGTCGAGGTCGAAGAGGACGGCGCGGATGGGGGACTTGGTGGGCATGGCGGGATTGTCACACCGAGGTGTGGTCCGTGGGGGGGATGGCGGTGCGGCGATGACGGGCGGACACTGCTCTCGGAGACGCGTGCTTCTTGGCGGGAGAGTTGGGCGGGTACTCAACGTTTGTTTCGCATCAAATTTGATGCAATACTGCATTGCTTTTGATTCAAGCCGGAGCCTGAATGCGAACCACGGTGACGATTGACGACGACCTTTACGAGCGGGCCTTGTCGGTGGCCGACCCGGACATGGACAAGTCGGACTTGTTCCGCGAAGCCATCAAGACATTCGTGCGGGTGCAAACCGGCAAGCGGTTGATTGCGCTGGGCGGCAAGGCGCCTGCGATGCCGGACGTGCCGCGGCGGCGCGGAGTGGCGCGCAGATGAAGCTTGTGTTGGCGGATACGTCGATTTGGGTGGACCACTTTCGCAAGTCCAACGCGGGGCTGAGAACCCTGGTTGAACTGGACGCGCTGGCCACTCACCCCTTCGTCATCGGAGAACTGGCCTGCGGCACACCACCGCAGCGGCTTCAAGCCTTGGCCGACATGCGCCTGCTGCAGCATGTGAAGCAGGCCACCACAGACGAGGCCATGACGTTCATCGAGCGGGAAAAGCTGTACGGCAAAGGCTGCGGTTGGGTGGACATCCTGCTGCTCACCTCAACCCTGCTGACGCCCGGCGCCCTGCTGTGGACCTACGACCAGCGGCTGGAGACCCTGGCCGAACAGTTTGGTGTGCTGTACAGGCCGATGCTGCACTAAGTCAGGGACTCAACCCGGCTTGCGACAAGCCACCAGGTAGTTCACGCTCGTGTCCCCCGAGAGCCAATACCGCTTGGTCAGTGGGTTGTATTCCATGCCCTTCATACCCTGCGGGGCCAGGCCTGCGTCACGCGCCCAGCGGGTGAGTTCGCTGGGGCGGATGAACTTGGCGTATTCGTGCGTGCCCTTGGGCAGCAGCTTGAGCACGTATTCCGCGCCCACGATGGCGAACAGGAAGCTCTTGGGATTGCGGTTGAGCGTGGAGAAGAACACCCAGCCGCCGGGCTTGGCCAATTGCGCGCAGGCCTGCACCACAGACGCGGGGTCGGGCACGTGCTCCAGCATCTCCATGCAGGTGACCACGTCGAAGGCACCAGGCTGCTCGGCGGCCAGGGCTTCGGCGGCCACTTCGCGGTATTGCACGTTCTGCACGCCGGCTTCCAGCGCATGAAGCTGCGCCACTCGCAAGGGCTTCAGGGCGAGGTCAATGCCCGTGACCTGCGCGGCACCTTTGCGCGCCATGGCTTCAGCCAGGATGCCGCCACCACAGCCCACGTCCAGCACGTGTTTGCCCGCGATGGGCGCCAGGCCGTTGATCCACTCCAACCGCAGGGGGTTGATCTGGTGCAGGGGGCGGAATTCGCTTTCCGGGTCCCACCAACGGTGGGCAAGGTCGCTGAATTTGGCGAGTTCTTGGGGGTCGGCGTTGAGCATCGTGTCATTGTCCCACCGGCTGAAAGAGGGTGCCGGTTCAGGGGCGCTCTGGGGTGGGATTGCGACGGCGACGAGGTCAAATTATCATGTTGCATGTAACAGCGGAGGAGTCCCCGTGGCATCAACACCCGTTCAAAGACGCGTCCAGAAGCACCGCGAAGGCTTGCGCCGCGCGGGGCTTCGGCCAGTGCAGATTTGGGTACCCGACACCCGCAGCGTGGGCTTCGTACAGGAAGCTGCTCGTCAATGTCGTCTGGCCAGTGAGGCCGACCGCGCCGACGTTGGTATCCAGGAATTCATGGACGAATCCTTGGCGGACCTGGATGGCTGGAAGGAATGATGACTCGCGGCGATCTGGTGACCGTGGCCGTCAATGGAGACTTTGGGAAACCGCGGCCTGCGCTGGTGATTCAGTCTGACGCATTCAGCAGCCACAGCAGTGTGACCGTCTTGCCGATCACGAGCACCCTGGTTGATGCCCCGCTGCTGCGTGTGACGCTTGAGCCCAGCGCTCACAACCGCCTGCAAAGGTCTTCGCAAGTCATGGTGGATAAAGCCATCACGATACGGCGAGAACGAATCGGCCCCACGTTTGGGCGCATCGACACCGCAGCGCTGCTGCAAGTGGAGCGTTGTTTAGCCGTGTTCCTGGGAATTGCGGATTGAAAACCAAAAAGCCCCGGCATTTCTGCCGAGGCTCTCATCTGGAAGGGAAGAGGCGCGAGGCCTCAACCGATCAGCGCTTGCGCGTACCGACGACCTCGATTTCCACGCGACGGTTCTTCGCGCGGCCTTCGGTGGTCTTGTTGTCGGCCACGGGCTGCTTCTCGCCCTTGCCTTCGGTGTAGATGCGGTTCTTCTCGATGCCCTTGCTCACCAAATAGGCCTTGATGGCTTCAGCGCGGCGAACCGACAGCTTCTGGTTGTAGGCGTCAGCACCGACCGAATCGGTGTGGCCGACGGCGATGATGACCTCCAGCGCGATGGCGCCGGTCTTGCCCACCAGGTCGTCCAGCTTGGCCTTGGCTTCCTTCTTCACGACAGCCTTGTCGAAGTCGAAGAACGCGTCAGCGGCGTAGGTCACCTTTTCGCTGACCGGAGCAGCCGGGGCAGCAGGAGCGGGGGCCGGTGCGGGCGGACGGGGCGCAGGTGCCGGGGCCGGGGCCGGGGCCGGTGCCGGGGCCGGGGCCGGTGCGGGGGGCTTCGCTTCGCCATCGCAACCAGGGGCGGCCGTGGCCGGGGTCCAGAAGGCGTCGCGCCAGCACAGTTGGTTGGTGCCGTTGCGCCAGACGGTGCCATCAACACCGCGCCAGTTGTCCACCGCTTTGGGGGCGGAAGCAGCGTGGCCTGCGGCCATGGAAGCCATCGGAGCCACCAGAGCCGCTGTGGCAAACAGCGCCGCGAGCGTCGTCATCTTTTTCATCAAATCTCCTCAAGAGCTGAGCCGCAGGATTCCCTGCCGTGAAGCGATGTGCAAGCACATTCAACGCCAAGGATACCAACGGTTACCCCTGGCGATGGTGACTATTCTGCCATTCGCGTTGCCAACAGCCCCCAAGAGTCGGTTTCTGGGGCTTGAGGGGCCTCTGAAGTGTGTCAAACAACGGGGCGATGTTGCACTCGCACCACACCCGGGCGCCCCATAGAATGGTGAGTTGCCCATTCTTCGGCCTCCGTTCATGACTCAATTCGCCAAGGAAACCCTGCCCATCAGCCTTGAAGAGGAGATGCGGCGTTCCTACCTGGATTACGCCATGAGCGTGATCGTGGGGCGCGCACTGCCCGACGCGCGTGATGGCCTGAAGCCCGTTCACCGCCGCGTGCTGTACGCGATGAACGAGCTGAACAACGACTGGAACCGGCCCTACAAGAAGAGCGCCCGTATCGTGGGCGACGTGATTGGTAAGTACCACCCGCACGGCGACACGGCGGTGTACGACACCATCGTGCGCATGGCGCAGGACTTCTCGCTGCGCCACATGTTGGTGGACGGCCAGGGCAACTTCGGCAGCGTGGACGGCGACAACGCCGCGGCCATGCGCTACACCGAAATCCGTTTGTCCAAAATCGCCCACGAATTGCTGGACGATTTGGACAAGGAAACCGTCAATTTCGGCCCCAACTACGACGGCAGCGAAAAAGAACCGCCGGTCATGCCTGCCAAATTTCCCAATTTGCTGGTCAATGGCTCGGCTGGCATCGCGGTGGGCATGGCGACCAACATCCCCCCGCACAACGTGGGCGAGCTGATCGACGCCTGCGTGGACCTCATCGCGCACCCCAAGCTCGAGG
>JAIYCN010000156.1 GCA_027487995.1 Rubrivivax sp.
ACACCAGGGCTTAAATGGGGTCAGAGTCATTTTTGTTGCGAACACCAGGTGTTCGCAACAAAAATGACTCTGACCCCATTTAAGCCTTGACCCCATTCAACCCTCACGCGATCACATAAGCGCCCGCGCCCGTCGCCAGCAGCTTTCCTTGCTCGTTCAACAGCCGCATCTGCGTGGAACCAATGCGGCCACCCAGCCGCGTGACCATGGCCTGGGCGAAGAACTGCTCACCGATGCCGGGGCGCAGGTAGTCGATGCGCATGTCGATGGTGCCCATCTTGGCGAATCGGTGCATCACCTGGTCGGCAGTCTCGTGGGCGAACTTCTCGCCGATGGCCACCATCAAGGCCATGCCCGCGGTGGCGTCCAGCACCGCGGCGGTCACACCGCCGTGCAGCCGGCCATACAGGTAGTGGCCCACCAGTTCAGGACGCATGTCGAACCGGCACACGGTGCCGTTGGGGCCGTTGAACTCATGAATCTGCATGCCCAGCACCTGGTTGAACGCAATCTGGTGCTCGCACAACTGGCGGTATGCCGCCTCCAGCTTCTGCTGTTCGGCGGCACTGCGGCGTGGGGCATGAGGGGTGGTCATGGGCGCCGATGGTAGCCGCTGGTGTCCAATCCGCTCATGTCACCTGAAGCGCAATCTCCCGCCGCGCGACTGCTCACGCTGGACGCCCTACGCGGCGTGGCTATCGTGTGGATGGTGATCTTCCACTTCTGTTTTGACCTCAACCACTTCGGCCTGTTGACGCCGAGGCAGCAGTTTCTTGTCGACCCCTTCTGGACCTGGCAACGCGTGTGCATCGTCAGCCTGTTCATGTTCTGCGCGGGTGCCGCTCAGGCCATGGCGCATCGCCACGGGTTGGCCTGGCCGCGTTTCTGGCGGCGCTGGATGCAGGTGGCGGGCTGTGCCGTGCTGGTGAGCATGGCCACCTGGTTCGTGTTCCCCCAGTCCTGGATCAGCTTTGGCGTACTGCATGGCCTGGCGCTGATAGTGCTCATCGCGCGGCTCACGGCGGGGCTGCCCTTTGGGGTACTCGTGGCGCTGGCCGCCGTGGCACTGGCCCTTCCGCATCTGGTGCAGCACCCGGTCTTCGACAACCGCTGGCTCAACGGAGTGGGTTTGGTGACTCAAAAGCCCGTCACCGAAGACTACGCGCCGCTGCTGCCGTGGATGGGCATGGTCTGGTTGGGGCTGGCCTGTGGTGAACGGCTGGCCCAATGGCCGATGAAGGACCACGCCATCACCCGTGTGTTGGCCCGCATCGGTCAATGGCCGCTGAGCATCTACATGCTCCACCAGCCCATTTTTTGGGGCGCGCTGCTGCTG
This sequence comes from Rubrivivax sp., assembly GCA_027487995.1. Lineage (GTDB taxonomy): Bacteria > Pseudomonadota > Gammaproteobacteria > Burkholderiales > Burkholderiaceae_C > RFTU01. The sequence goes on from JAIYCN010000156.1 coordinate 1,337, forward strand.
CTGAGCCACTGATCGCCGCCGCGCGACAATGCGCGAATGAACAACAAGATCCTCTTCGGCTTCCACGCCGTCACCGTGCGCCTCAAAACCGCGCCCGATTCGGTGGTGGAACTGCACCACGACGCCCAGCGCCGTGATGGCCGCATGCGCAGCCTGTTGGACCGCGCGCAGGAAGCCGGTGTGAAGATGGTGGAGAGCGATGCACAAGGGCTGGCGCAGTTGGCCGGGCGTGCCCCGCACCAAGGGGTAGTGGCCCGCGTCAAGCCGCTCAAGGCCCAGCATTCCATCGACGACCATCTCGACGAGGTTCATGCCGCCGGTGGTACACCACTGTTGCTGGTGCTGGATGGGGTCACCGACCCGCACAATCTTGGCGCTTGCCTGCGTGTGGCCGATGGAGCCGGTGCGCAGGCCGTGATCGCCCCGCGAGACCATGCCGTGGGCGTGAACGCCACCGTGGCCAAGGTCGCCAGCGGGGCGGCGGAGACGGTACCCTACTTCATGGTGGTGAACCTGGCGCGCACGCTGGGTGAACTCAAGGAGCGGCAGATCCGCATCATCGGCACCAGCGACGACGCAGAGAAGTCCCTCTACGACGTGGACCTGCGCGGGCCTGTGGCCTTGGTTTTGGGGGCCGAAGGGCCGGGTATGCGGCAGCTCACGCGCAAGACCTGTGACGAACTCGTGCACATCCCCATGGCCGGCGCGGTGGAGAGCCTGAATGTGTCGGTGGCCTCGGCAGTGTGCCTTTACGAGGCCCTGCGTCAACGGCGAACCGAGGTTGACCCGGCTTAGTCAGACTTGAGCGTCGCGTCCAAAGACCCGCGCTCATCGAACACCACGCAGCGCCCGCGCCAATGTGGCGCACCTCGCGTGTCTTCGAAATACTGCAGGATGCCGCCCTCGAGCTGGTAAGCATGCGTCAAGCCCGCTTCGCGCATCACGATGGCGGCCTTCTCGCAGCGGATGCCACCGGTGCAGAAGCTCACCACAGTCTTGTCTCGTAGCTCGGCTGCATGTTCGGCCAAGGCCTGCGGAAAGTCGCTGAACTTATGCAGATCCCAGTCAAGCGCGCCTTCAAAGGTGCCCTCGTCCACCTCGAAGCGGTTGCGGGTGTCCAAGGTCACGACCGGGCGTCCTTCATCGTCGTGACCTTGTGAAAGCCAGCGTGCCAATGTGGTGGCGTCCACCGCAGGCGCGCGCCCAGCAGCCGGCACCACGGCCGGCTGGTTCATGCGGATGATCTCCCGCTTGATGCGCACCCGCAGCTTGCGAAAGGGCACCTCGGCGCTCCAACTCTGCTTGGCCTTCAAGCCCTGGAAGGGCCAGGCACCGGCGGCGTCCATCTGCTCGTGCAACCAAGCCAACCAAGCATGCACATTCGCTTCTGTGCCGGCCAGGAACAGGTTGATCCCTTCCTCGGCCAGCAGCACCGTGCCCTTGAGTGCCAAAGCCTGCGCGCGGCTTTCCACATCGGCTCGCCAACGCGGCAGGTCTTCCAGCGGCACAAAGCGGTAGGCCGCCACATTCAACACGGTGTTCACCCCGAAATTCTAGAGGGGTGAACACGGTCCCATGCCACCCGGCGCCTTCCTACAATGAGCCGATGGCCTTCATCCACCTGCGCACCCACACCGAGTTCTCTGTCGTCGACGGCACCCTGCGCATCGACGAAGCCGCAGCCGCTGCGGCACGCGACCGGCAAGTGGGCCTGGCCATCACCGACCTGGGCAACCTCTTTGGTGCGGTGAAGTTCTACAAGGCCTGCCGCGGCAAGGGTGTGAAGCCCTTGATCGGCGCCGACCTGTGGATGGAGCCCGAACCCGGCACCGACCGTCCGGCCAGTCGCCTGTTGGTGTTGGTGCAGAACGCGCGCGGCTACCTGAACTTGTCTGAGCTGCTGGCCCGTGCCTGGACTGGCAACGTCAACCGTGCCCAAGCCTGGGTGAAGTGGGAATGGATCACCGAATTGCATGAGGGGCTGATTGCCCTTTCGGGCGCGGAGAGCGGGGCGCTGGGGCAGGCACTGCTCACCGCCGACACCGACCGCGCCGTGGTGCTCGCACAGCGCTACCAGGCCACCTTCGGCAACCGCTTCTACGTGGAGATCCAGCGCGCGGGCCTGCCCCAGCAGGAGGCCCATGTGCAGGCCGCGGTGACCTTTGCTGCGCAGCATGGCCTGCCGGTGGTGGCCACGCATCCAGTTCAATTCCTGGATCCCGATGACTTCGAGGCGCACGAGGCCCGCGTGTGCATTGCCGAAGGCGAAACCCTGTCCAACCCCAAGCGCGTCAAGCGCTTCACGCGTGAGCAGTACTTCAAGACACAGTCGGAAATGCAGGCCCTGTTCGCCGATGTCCCTGCGGCGTTGGAGAACACGGTTCGCATCGCGCAGCGCTGCAACCTCACCCTGGTGCTGGGCAAGCCGCAACTGCCGGACTTCCCCACGCCGCCGCTGGCCGACGGCAGCCCTATGCCCATTGCCGAGTATTTCCGGCAGGCGTCCTTGGAGGGCCTGGAGCAGCGGCTGCAGTTGCTCTACCCCGACGAAGCACAGCGTATCGCCGAGCGCCCGCGCTACCTGGAACGCCTGGAGTTCGAGATTGCGACCATCCTGAAGATGGGCTTTCCGGGCTACTTCCTCATCGTCTCGGACTTCATCCAGTGGGCCAAGAGCAACGGATGCCCGGTGGGTCCCGGCCGCGGATCGGGTGCCGGCTCGCTGGTCGCCTACGCGCTCAGCATCACCGACCTCGACCCGCTGCGCTACGAACTGCTGTTCGAGCGTTTCCTGAATCCTGATCGCGTGTCGATGCCTGACTTCGACGTGGACTTTTGCCAGGCCAACCGCGACCGCGTCATCGAGTATGTGAAGAACAAGTACGGTCGGGAGGCCGTCAGCCAGATCGCGACCTTCGGCACCATGGCGGCCAAAGCGGCGCTGCGGGACGTGGGCCGTGTGCTGGGCATGGGCTATGGGCATGTGGACAGCATCGCCAAGCTCATTCCCGCTCCGCCGGGCAAGACGGTGACCCTGGCCAAGGTGCCCGAGAAACCCGACGGTGGCGTCATCTATGCGCGCCAGGAAGCGCCCGAACTGGAGCAGCGCGAAGCCGCCGAGGAAGAAGTGGCAGAGTTGCTGAGCCTGGCCACCCGCGTGGAGGGCATGGTGCGCAACGTGGGAATGCACGCCGGTGGGGTGTTGATCGCCCCGGGCAAGATCACGGATTTTTGCCCCCTGTACCAGCAGCCCGGCAGTGATTCGGCCGTCAGCCAGTATGACAAGGACGATGTGGAATCCATCGGCCTGGTGAAGTTCGACTTCCTGGGCCTGGCCACCCTCACCATCTTGGAGATGGCCAAGAACTTCATCGTCGCGCGGCGCCCCGAGCACGCGAACTTCAACTACGAGACGCTGCCGCTGGATGACGCCAAGGTCTACAAGCTGTTTTCCGAAGGCCTCACCGAAGCCGTGTTCCAGTTTGAAAGCCGCGGCATGCAGGCCATGCTGCGGGAGGCCAAGCCCACGCGCCTGGAAGACCTCATCGCGTTGAACGCCATGTTCCGCCCGGGGCCCATGGAGAACATCCCCAGCTTCTGCGCGCGCAAGCACGGCCGTGAACCCATCAGCTACCCGCATGCGCTGCTGGAGAAGGTGCTGTCGGAAACCTACGGCATCTTCGTGTACCAGGAACAAGTGATGCAGGCCGCGCAGTACATGGGCGGCTATTCACTCGGAGGTGCCGACCTGTTGCGCCGTGCCATGGGCAAGAAGAAGGCCGAGGAGATGGCGCAGCACCGCGAAATCTTCCGAACGGGTGCAGCCGAGAAGGGCATCGGCGCCGAGAAGGCCGACGAGGTCTTCGACCTCATGGAGAAGTTCGCGGGCTACGGCTTCAACAAGAGCCACGCCGCGGCCTATTCCCTGCTGGCGTATCACACGGGTTGGCTCAAGGTGCACTGCACGGCCGAGTTCTTCGCGGCCAACATGACCATCGAACTGGACGACACCGACAAGCTCAAGGTGTTGCGCCAGGATGCGGTCCATAACTTCGGCATCACCTTCGACCCACCGGACGTCAACAGCGGCACCTGGCGCTTCGAGCCGGCGCCGGGCAAGGAAGGTGACCGCCGCATCCGTTACGGGCTCAGCGCGGTCAAGGGCACCGGGCGCGGCGCCATCGAGGCCATCGTGGCCGCGCGCGACGGCACGGGTGCCCACGAAGGGCAGGGCGCCGCCCCTTTCAAGAGCCTGTTCGATTTCGCGGCCCGCGTGGACCGCAGCAAGGTCAACAAGCGGGTGGTGGAGGCGCTCATCAAGGCCGGCGCCTTCGACGCCCTGCACCCCGACCGCGCTCGTGCGCTGGGCAGTGTCGGCCTGGCATTCGAGTGGGCGGACGACCAGCAGGCCAATGCCCTTCAAGGAGGTCTCTTTGACTTTGGGGACACCCACGGCTCCAGCATGCACGAGCCTGAACTGGCCGAGGCCCCCACCTGGAGCATCCGCGAACGGCTGATGGCCGAAAAGACCGCACTGGGCTTCTACCTCAGCGGGCACCTATTCGAACAGCATGCAACCGAGGTACGGCGCTTCGTGCCGCGCCGCATTGCCGAACTCACCGATTCACGCGAGCCGGTGCTATTGGCCGGCATCGTGGGTGAACTGCGCGTGGTCAACGGCCAGCGCGGCCGCGTGGGCATCTTCAAGCTCGATGACCAGAGCGATGCCGTTGAGGCCGTGGCCGACGAACGTCTCCTGGACGCCCACAAGGACTTGCTCAAGGAAGACGAGCTCATCATCGTGCAGGGCCGCGTGCAACCCGACCGCTTCTCCGGCGGTGTGCGCCTGAACGTGCAGCAGGTCTTCGATCTGCCCTCGGCACGCGCACGCTTTGGACGTTATCTCTCCATCACCGTGCAGGGCGACGCACTACCGGTGCAGGAGGTGCTGGCCCTGTGGCCTGCGGTGGTGCGCAGCACCGAAGAGGGCGACACGGTGCATGGCTTGAAGGTGCGGGTGCGCGTGCAGCGGCAGCCGGCTTCGAGTGAGGCGGCGCCATCGACACCGCCCACACAACCCACCTTGGGCGGCGAAGACTTCGAGGCCCTGGGTGCGGAAGGCGAACTGGACCTGGGCGATGCCTCGCGCTTCTGGCCTGCCGAGGAGGCCCTCACGCGTTGGCGCGCGTTGGCCTACGAGGGGCAGGCCACCGTGGTGTACGAAGCCGCCACACCGTGAACTGTGCGGCGTTGTCGCCGCTTTTCGGTGGGCTCATCAGCGCGGTCCGTGCCTAGACTCGGTTCATGCAGACCCCTGCCACCACCGGGCTCATCCTGACGGGCGGCGGTGCGCGCGCGGCCTACCAGGTGGGTGTCCTCAGCGCCATCGCCAAGATCCGGCGTGATTGCGGTGCCCCTGCGGCCAACCCATTCCCGGTGATCGCGGGCACGTCGGCTGGCGCCATCATCGGCACCATCCTGGCCTGCCATGCCGACCAGTTCGACGGCGCCGTGCAGGCTCTGGAGGACACCTGGGCCGACTTCCGCGCCGACCAGATCTACCGCGCGGACGCCTTCGGCGTGGTGCGCACTGGCGCACGGTGGCTCACGATGTTCACGCTGGGCTGGGCCATTGCCAAGTGGCGCCGCGCGCGGCCTCGCTCACTGCTGGACAACACGCCGTTGGAGGCCCTGCTGCGTGAAACAGTGGAACTCGAACGGCTTCCGGACGTCATGGCTGGCGGCCACCTGCAGGGCGTGGCCGTCACCGCTTCCAGCTACAGCAGTGGCGACCACGTCACCTTCTACGAGGCCATCCGCGAAATCCCGCCCTGGACCCGATCGCACCGCATTGCATTTCGCAGCAGCATCACCATTGAGCACCTCTTGGCCTCCTCGGCCATCCCCTTCGTGTTCCCCTCGGTGCGCCTGCCCTTGATGGGGCAGAACGAGTGGTTCGGCGACGGTTCCATGCGCCAAAGCGCGCCCATTTCGCCGGCCGTGCACCTGGGTGCCGACCGCATCATGGTGGTGGGCTCGGGCCGCATGCACGAGCCGCCCGAACGCCGTGTGGTCAGCGACGGCTATCCCAGCCTGGCGCAGATTGCGGGACATGCCCTGTCCAACATCTTCCTCGACTCATTGGCGGTGGATGTGGAGCGCCTGGAGCGAGTCAACCGGACGCTCACGCTGTTGCCCGATGAAGCGCGTGCACAGACACCGCTCAAGCCCATCGATGTGCTGGTGATCGCGCCGTCGCAGCGCCTGGACGACATCGCGGGCCGGCATCTGCATGCACTGCCACCTGCCGTGCGCACCATGTTGCGCGGTGTGGGCGTGTCCGGTGAAGGGCAGGGCGCCAAGGGCTCGGCCTTGGCCAGCTACCTGCTGTTCGAATCCGATTTCACGCGCGAACTCATTGCCCTGGGGCAGGCCGATGCCATGGCCCGCGCCGATGAGGTTCGCCGCTTCTTTGGTTGGCCGGACCCTGCGCCAAAGTGTGTGAGCCCCGCTGCTACGGAGCTGGCGGGGGTTGATTTCTGATGTGAAAGCCCGCCTCGGCGAAGCCCATCAGCGCGCGTTTGCCCAGGCCCTTCACACGTTTGCGGGCCTCGCCCCAATCCTGAAACGGCCCCTGTTCGCGGGCGGCCAACAGGCGGTCGGTCAACTCCACGCCCACACCGCGCGCGGCTTCGATCTCCGCTCGTGTGGCCTGGTTGAGGTCGATGCGGGTGCTGATGGTCGCCATCGAAGACACGGTCTCAGTGGCTGCGCCGCTCGGGTTCGAGGTCAACGCCAAGGTCAGCACTACCAAGGTGAACGCGGCGCCCGCAGCCCCGCTACACCTGATGCGACCTCCCCAGGCCTTCATCGCAGAAGAGCCTGCGCCCGTGCCAACACTTCATCCACGGTAGGCCACCTCGGCCAGTGCCGCTCCACGTGCACGTTCGGGCCCCAAGCCCCCCAGTGACCTGGCTCTGTGGGGCCCAGCACCGACAGCAGGGGAATGCCCACGGCAGCCGCCAGGTGCCCCGGGCCGGTGTCGTTGCTGATCATCAGCGCGGCTTGCTCCATGAGCGCCGCACAGGTCCCCAGGTCCACCCCCGGCAACACCACGGCTGCCCCATACGCGCGGCGGGCTTCATCTTCCTCACCCGGCCCAGGGCACACCACCACCGCGCGGTTCAGCCGCGGCAGGGCTTCACGGGCGAAGTCCCCAAAGGCGGGCCAGCGCTTGTCCATACCCTCGAAGGTGCCGCCCGCAAAGGGGCAGATCATGATGAAGCCCGGCTGCAGGCCGTGCGTCTGCATCAAGGCCGCAGCCCGGTGCCGGTGAATCTCTGAGACGCGCCATTCCAAAGCGACGGGCGGAGGCTCTTGCATGCCCTCTTGTGTGCCTTCCCGTGTGCCTTCCCGTGTGCCTTCCCGTGTGCCTTCCCGTGTGCCTTCCCGTGTGCCTTCCCGTGTGCCTTCCCGTGTG
>JAIYCN010000051.1 GCA_027487995.1 Rubrivivax sp.
ACGCTTGCTCAGCGGGCACGTCGCGCTGGTCACGGCGATCACGAGCCCGTGCGGCCCCCCCGCGCCGCTCAGCCGGTGCGCTTGCCCGGCGAGGTCGGTGAACGGCAGGTCGGGCACTTGCCGGCCGATGCCGAGTTCTCCGGGGCGGGCCGGCGGTGGGTCAGGGAAGATGGCGGCGACCTCGGCGGCCGTGATGCCCGGGTCGACGGGGGCCCGCGCGCGACCGCGGGGCGCGCTGACGCGTTCGTATTCGGCGCGCGTGATGACGCCGTCGCGGTCGAGGTCGTAGCGGGTGAAGGCGGCGGGCTGGGGCAGTTCCGCCTTCGTCACGCGCCCATCGCCGTCGCGGTCGAAGCGCGTGAACGCGTCCTCGGCCGCCGCGGCGGCGCTGGCCAGCAGCAGGGCGAGGGCAACCTGGCGGCCGGAGCGGGAGAGGGCGTGGGTTCGGGAGCGCACCATGGTCGTGTGGCGGAAAGACGGTGCAAAGGTCCCACGGGTAACCCGCCGCGGCAAGGGTGCGGCGGTCCCCGGGTTTCCCGTTGTGCCCGGAGGCGCGGCGGGAAGGATGGAGCCGTGAATCCGCGCCTGACCGGTCTGTTCGTTCATCCCGTCAAATCCCTCCGCGGGTGCGCGGTGACGGAGGCGGAGGTGGACGCGCTGGGCCTGGTCGGCGACCGCCGGTTCCTCGTCGTCGATCCGGAGGGACGCTTCCTCACGCAGCGGACGCTGCCGCGGATGGCGCTCATCACCACGGCGCTCACGCCGGACGCCCTGCAGCTCGCGGCGCCGGGGATGAGCCCGCTCCGCGTGGACCGCGCCTCGGACCCGGCGGCGCCGCGGGTCGCGGTCACGGTGTGGAGCAGCGCGGGCCTGCGCGCGGAGGATTGCGGCCCCGCCGCGGCGGAGTGGTTGGGGACCTTCCTGCGGACGCCGTGCCGCCTCGTGCGGATCGGGCCGGAGTTTGACCGCCCTGTCCGCCGCATGCCCGTGGAATGGAGCGGGGCGGCCGCGGCGCAGGTGGGGTTCGCGGACGCGTTCCCGTTCCTGCTCGTGAGCGAGGCCTCGCGCGCCGACCTCAACGACCGGCTCGTGGCGCAGGGCGGGGAGCCGCTGGGCTGGGACCGCTTTCGGCCGAACCTCGTCATCGAAGGTTGCGCGGCCTTCGTCGAGGACACGTGGCCGCGCCTGCGCATCGGCGGGATCGAGTTCCTGGCGGCGGGTTCGTGCGCCCGCTGCGCCGTTACGACGACGGATCAGGAGACCGGGGAACGGGGCGTGGAGCCGCTCCGCACGTTGGCCGCGTACCGGCGCGATCCGCGGAAACCGGAGGACGTCAACTTCGGCCAGAACCTCGTGCACCGGACCATCGGCGGGCGCCTGCGGATCGGGGACGCGGTGGTCCTCCCGGCGGGTGAGGCCGCCGGCGCCGGAGCCGGTTAGCCGCGACTCCCTCGAACGCGGGCGCTTCCGGCGGGAAACCCGCCGAGCCGCTCCTCCCTACGGCACGCCGTAAGCCTCCAGCAGGACGGTGCCGGTGCCGTTCCCGAGTCCGGTCGCCTCCAGGGTGTAGGCTCCCGGGGCGAGCGGAAACACCAGGGCGGCGTCGGGCGAGGATTCCGGCACGGGGAAGGCGCCCGTGCGCTCGAAGACGCCGGAGAGGTGGCGCGCATCGGCCCTGGCCCACTGGTCATTGCTGGCCAGCACGACGCCGTCCCGCAGGAGCCGCAGATGCGGCCGCGGCAGGGCGTCCGTGATGCCAAACGTGCCGAGGGCCGGGCCGATGGCCCGCGCCAGCACGTGGCGCGGGGCGTTTCCGCCCACCACGAAACCCACGACGACCGCCTCCCCCGGCGCGTGGATCCGCGCGCGGGTGGAGACGTTGACGAACGCGCGCTCCTCGCCGGCGGGCTGCACGGGAATCCCGAGGGGCGCGAGGCCGGCGGGACCGGCGGTGAAGGCGAACGCCAGCCTCGCGCCTTCGCCGACCCGCTGCGCGAGGAAGCGCACCGCGAGCGTCGGGCCGCCGGAGTCCGTGATTTCCAGCAGGCCGTAGTGCGCCGGGCCCGGGAGCGGACCGGCGGTGTAGGGCCCGCCCTTGACGCTGCCGGCGCTGTTCAGGGCCGAGGCGTGGAGGACGACCAGGGGCGCGCCCCCGCCGGTGGCGTAGTCCGAGTGGGTGCCGTCGTCGTAAGCCAGCGCGTGCATGTCGCCCGCGAGCACCACCACATTCCGGATCCGGTTTTGCCGGAGAAAGTCGGCCAGTTCGGCCCGCTCGGTGGCGTATCCGCCCCAGGAGTCATCGCCCACCTGGGCCGGATGAATCCACGGCACGCTGCTGCCCCAGAGGATGAGCGGGCAGCCGGCGTCCCGGGCGGCGAGCAGCTCGCGTTTGAACCACGCCTTCTGGGCGGCGCCGAGGCGGGTCTTGCGCGCCGACTCGGCGTCGGTGGCGGGGTGCGCCGCGCTCCGCAGATCCGTCAGGATCACGCGCACGCGGCCGACGGTGAAGGCCTGCCCGATGGTCCCGTCCGGCACGGTCAGGGGATAGTGCGGGACATAGTCGCGGTAAACGCTCCGCGCGGCGGCGCGCCCCGGGCTGCTGCCGTCGCTGTCGTTCCCGTTGAAATCGTGATCATCCCACACGTACGCGACCGCCTGGGCGCGGAAGAGCACGCTCTGCTGGGGATGCCGGAGGATGGCGTCGTAGTTGTGCCGGTAGTCCTCCGCGGCGGTCGTGGCGGTGTCGCTGTAATGGAGGTCGCCGAGGTGCAGGAAGATCAGGGGCTCCGCGGCGGCGACGGCCTCGTAGGCGCGGTGGTCGGCCGCCCGCCAATCGCCACACGAGCCGAAGGCGAGCCGGAAGGAGGCCGGCCCCTCGGGGAAGGTGCGTAACGTGCCCCGCGCCAGCGGTTCCTCCCGCAGCACGCCGTTGACCTCGATGCCGTAGGCGTACGCCGTCGCCGGACGGAGCCCGCCGATGTCCAGCCGCACCACGTTGCCCGCGGCGGCGGTGGTGGTGACCGGGGCCGAGTACTGGTCCGGCCGGAACGGGCCGCCGGCGCCGACGGCGAGGCGGACCTGCAGGCCGGGGGAGCCGAGGCGGACGCAGACCGTCGCGCCGGCCGGGGTGACGTTGCCGCA
>JAIYCN010000375.1 GCA_027487995.1 Rubrivivax sp.
CCAGGGCGAGGGCGCTGAAGCTGTCGTCTAGGTGCTCGAGGTCAACCCGCGTGCTTCGCGCACCGTGCCTTATGTGAGCAAGGCCACCGGGCAGAGCCTGGCCAAGATTGCCGCACGCTGCATGGCCGGCCAGAAGCTCGCACAGCAGAAGGGCCTGGGTGGTGTGGCGCCCAAGGAAGTCATTCCGCCGTACTTCACGGTCAAGGAAGCCGTCTTCCCCTTCAACAAGTTCCCCGGTGTGGACCCCGTCCTCGGCCCCGAGATGCGCTCCACCGGCGAAGTGATGGGCGTGGGCGCCACCTTCGGCGAAGCCATGCTCAAGAGCCAGTTGGGTGCCGGCTCACGCCTGCCCACCAAGGGCACGGTGGTGATCACGGTCAAGGACAACGACAAGGCCCGCGCGGCCAAGGTCGCGGCCGACCTGCACGGCATGGGTTTCGCCATCGTGGCCACCAAGGGCACGGCCGCGGCCATTGCCGCTGCCGGCACGCCGGTCAAGGTGGTCAACAAGGTCAAGGATGGCCGGCCGCACATCGCCGACATGATCAAGGCCGGCGAAATACAGCTGGTCTTCACCACGGTTGACGAAACGCGCACGGCGATTGCCGATTCGCGGTACATCCGAACCGCGGCGCTGGCCAACCGCGTGACCTACTACACCACGATGGCGGGCTGCGAGGCCGCCACCGAAGCCCTGAAGCACGAGGAAGACCTCACGGTGGTGTCGGTTCAGGAGATGCACCGGCAACTGCTGCACTAAACTGCGCAACACACGCCGCCGCCCTGGGCTTGATTGCAAGCCGGGCGGCGGTTTTCATTGATGGAGACCCCCGATGACGACGATTCCGCTGACCAAGCGTGGTGCCGAAAAGCTCAAGGAAGAGCTGCACCGCCTCAAGACCGTCGAGCGCCACGCCGTGATCCAGGCCATTGCCGAGGCTCGTGCGCAGGGCGACCTGAGCGAGAACGCCGAATACGACGCGGCCAAGGACAAGCAGGGCTTCATTGAGGGCCGCATTCTCGAATTGGAAGGCAAGCTGGCGGCCGCGCAGATCATCGACCCCGCGGTGCTGGACGCCGGCGGCCGTGTGGTGTTCGGCGCCACTGTGGACCTGGAAGACGAGGACAGTGGCGCGAAGGTGACCTACCAGATCGTGGGTGACGACGAGGCCGACCTGAAGCTGGGGCTGATTTCGGTCAGTTCGCCGATTGCCCGTGCGCTGATCGGCAAGGAGGCCGGCGATGTGGCTGAGGTGCAGGCCCCGGGTGGCAAGCGCAGCTACGAAATCATCGACGTGCGCTATCTCTGACCGGGCTCAGACCTACTGACCTCAGGTTTTTTTCGTGCTGGTCTGCCGTTTCTTGGCCCGCTTGATCATCCCGCCTGCGGTCACGCGTTCATTGCCCATCACGCGGACTTTCTTTACCTGAGGGCGGTGATTGCCGCTCTTGCTGAACTTGAGGATCTTCACCTGGCGAGGGCCGGGCTTGCGGTCCTCGTCGGTTTCCTTGTCCTTGGGTGGGATGGGGCGCCAGAGCACCAACAGCTTGCCGATGTGCTGGATCGGAGCGGCCGACAGGCCTTCGGCCAGTTCCAGCAGCATCTGTTCGCGCGCGGTGCGGTCGTCGCTGAACACGCGCACCTTGATCAGGCCGTGGGCCTTGAGGGCGGCGTCGATTTCCTTGCGCACCGCGGCCGTCAGGCCCTCGCCACCGATCATGACGACCGGGTCGAGGTGGTGGGCAGCGGCGCGGTGTTCCTTGCGCTGAACGGGCGTGAGTTGGATCGCAGGCATTGCGGCATTATCGTTTGACCATGAAGATCAAGACCAAAAGCAAGAAAGTGAACAAGGCCTGGCTGGCCGACCACATCAACGACCCCTACGTGAAGATGGCCCAGCGCGAAGGCTATCGGGCACGGGCGGCCTACAAGCTCAAGGAGATCGATGAGGAGCTGCAGTTGATCCGCCCGGGGCAGGTGGTGGTGGACCTGGGGGCCGTCCCCGGGGCCTGGAGCCAGTACCTGCGCCGCCGTTTCGCGCCCAAGGAAGTGGGCACGGGCGGTGCGGCGGTGGGGGAGCTCAACGGCACCATCATTGCGCTGGACATCCTGCCCTTCGAGCCCATCGAGGGCGTGCAGTTCATCCAAGGCGACTTCCGTGAGGAAGCCGTGGTGCAGCAGTTGGAGTCCGCCCTGCAGGGCCGGCCGGTGGACGTGGTGGTGTCGGACATGGCACCCAATCTGTCGGGCATCGAGTCCTCCGATTCAGCCCGGGTGGCGCATCTCATCGAGCTGGCCGTGGATTTCGCCAAGGCCCACCTGAAACCCGACGGGGCCCTGGTGTGCAAGGCCTTCCACGGCAGCGGCTACAGCCAGTTGGTCGAGCATTTCAAGCAGAATTTCCGCATTGTGAAAAAAATAAAACCCAAAGCCTCCCGCGACCGATCGTCGGAAACCTTTCTGGTGGGGTTGGGTCCAAGATGACCATTTCGCGTCCGGGGTGTGTTGCCATGCGTACACAACCCTTGACTCTCCTAGAATCAGGCGCATATTGAAGGTTGGGGAACCGTCGCGGTTTCCGACCAAGGAGCTCAGGTGAACAATCAATGGTTTTCGAAGGTGGCTGTCTGGCTGGTGATCGCCCTGGTGCTGTTCACCGTGTTCAAGCAGTTCGACCGCGGCGTGGGCTCCGGCAACACCATTGCGTACTCGGACTTCCTGGAGGAAGTGCGTGCCAAGCGCATTCGCCAGGTGACGCTGCAGGAAGGCAACGGCAGCACGGAAATCATCGCCATCACGAATGACGACAGGCGCATCCGTTCCAACGCCACCTACCTCGACCGCGGTCTGGTGGGCGACCTCATCAACAACAACGTCAAGTTCGACGTGAAGCCGCGCGAGGAGCCCTCGCTGCTGATGAGCCTGCTCGTGTCCTGGGGTCCCATGCTCCTGCTCATTGGCGTGTGGGTGTACTTCATGCGGCAGATGCAGGGCGGCGGCAAGGGCGGGGCCTTCAGCTTCGGCAAGTCCAAGGCGCGCATGCTGGACGAGGCCAACAACTCCACCACCTTTGCTGACGTCGCCGGCTGCGACGAGGCCAAGGAAGAGGTGAAGGAGCTGGTCGACTTCCTGAAGGACCCCCAGAAGTTCCAGAAGCTCGGTGGCCGCATCCCCCGTGGTGTGCTGCTGGTGGGCCCCCCGGGGACCGGCAAGACGCTGCTGGCCAAGGCCATCGCCGGTGAGGCCAAGGTGCCGTTCTTCAGCATTTCGGGTTCCGACTTCGTCGAGATGTTCGTCGGCGTGGGCGCGGCCCGCGTGCGCGACATGTTCGAGCAGGCCAAGAAGAGCGCGCCGTGCATCATCTTCGTCGATGAAATCGACGCCGTGGGGCGCCATCGTGGTGCCGGCCTTGGCGGCGGCAACGACGAGCGCGAGCAGACCCTCAACCAGATGCTGGTGGAGATGGACGGCTTCGAAACCAACCTCGGCGTCATCGTGATGGCGGCCACCAACCGGCCGGACATCCTCGACCCGGCCCTGCTGCGCCCTGGTCGCTTCGACCGCCAGGTCTATGTCACGCTGCCCGATGTGCGTGGCCGTGAGCAGATCCTGAACGTTCACATGCGCAAGGTGCCTGTGGGACAGGACATCAAGGCCGACATCCTGGCCCGCGGCACGCCCGGCTTCTCTGGCGCCGACCTCGCCAACCTGGTCAATGAGGCTGCCCTCTTTGCTGCGCGCCGCAACGGCCGCGTGGTGGAGATGGTCGACTTCGAAAAGGCCAAGGACAAGATCATGATGGGCCCTGAGCGCAAGTCCATGGTCATGCCCGAGGAAGAGCGCAAGAACACGGCCTACCATGAGGCGGGCCACGCCCTGGTGGCACGCCTGATGCCCAAGACCGACCCGGTGCACAAGGTCACCGTCATCCCGCGCGGCCGTGCCCTGGGCGTGACGATGCAGTTGCCCGAAGGCGACCGCTACAGCATGGACAGGGAGCGCATGCTCTCCACCATCAGCGTGCTCTTCGGTGGCCGCATCGCCGAAGAGGTGTTCATGAACCAGATGACCACCGGTGCGTCCAACGACTTCGAGCGGGCCACGCAAATCGCCCGTGACATGGTCACCCGCTACGGCATGACCGAAGAGCTGGGCCCCATGGTCTACGCCGAGAACGAAGGCGAGGTGTTCCTGGGCCGCTCGGTCACCAAGACCACGAACATGTCCGAGGCCACGATGCAGAAGGTGGACCGCGAGGTGCGCCGCATCATCGACGAGCAGTACGCCACGGCGCGCAAGCACATCGAGGACAACCAG
>JAIYCN010000322.1 GCA_027487995.1 Rubrivivax sp.
ATGGCAGATTATAGATGCGGCTCGATGAAGGCCGTCAGCTGGGCCTTGGAGAGGGCCCCGACCTTGGTGGCGGCGAGCTGCCCGTCCTTGAACAACATCAGCGTGGGGATGCCGCGGATGCCGAACTTGGCCGGCACTTCGCGGTTCTCGTCCACGTTCATCTTGGCGACTTGCAGGCGGCCGTTGTAGTCCTTGGCCACGTCGTCCAGGATGGGGGCGATCATCTTGCAGGGGCCGCACCATTCGGCCCAGTAGTCCACCAGCACGGGTGTGGAGGACTTCAGCACGTCGCCTTCGAAGGAGGCGTCGGAGGTGTGTTTGATCAGTTCGCTGCTCATGGTCTGAAGGTCGGAGGGTGTGGAGGCCCAGCGGTGGATGATGCGGTTGAGGCGGCGGGGCACAAGGCCAGTCCGCGCCGCTTTCGTTTTGACGGGTGACGAGCCTGACCCCGGCACTGAGTTCGCCGGTTAGGGCTGCTTGGTTCCCCACCTGACCCGGTTGGCCGTGTTCCCATGCGAGGAGGCCCGTCACCGCCGATTGTAGGCGTGACGCGCCGCACGCGCCTGAGCGAGAGCAGAGGCCCTGTTCAGCGAAGCTGCAGGTCGTCCG
This sequence comes from Rubrivivax sp., assembly GCA_027487995.1. Lineage (GTDB taxonomy): Bacteria > Pseudomonadota > Gammaproteobacteria > Burkholderiales > Burkholderiaceae_C > RFTU01. The sequence goes on from JAIYCN010000322.1 coordinate 610, forward strand.
CGCTGTAGCGCAGGCCCAGGGGTTCGACCAGCAGTTGCTTGGGCCCGCTCTCCACGGTACCCGCCACCCAGGCGGGGATGCCGCAGGCCTGGGCCACCTCCACCGTGCGCTGCGCTTGCTCGGCCGCGACGAAATAGGCGAAGCCCGCGCCCATGTTCAGCGTGGAGTAGGCTTCATGGTGGTCCAGGCCGGCCTGCTGCTGCATGAAGCGCAGCACGGGCGGCACCGGTGGGATGGTGTGCACGCGGTAGGTGAAGCTGCCGGGGTGGCGCAGCAGCTTGCGCCAGCCATGGCCCGTGACGTTGACACAGTAGCGCGGGTGAATGCCCGCGCGGGCCAGTGCCTCGCTCACCGGTGAGTACAGAACCGTCGGGGCGAGCAGGGCCTGTCCGTAGGTGCTGCCGTCTTCCAGCGGTGTGAGGTAGCCCTGCGGCAGGCGCTCCACCAGCTTGCGCGCCAGGCTGAGGCCGTTGGCATGGATGCCGCTGGAGGCCAGGATCACGATGGCGTTGCCCGTCTCAAGGTGGTCGCCCACGCTGAGGCGGCTCTTGGGATTGATGATGCCGGTGCAGGAGGCGGCCAGGTCAATCCGCCCGTCCTCCACGATGCCGGCCAGGGCCGGCGTTTCACCCCCACCCCAGGCCACACCGCAGGTGTCGCAGGCCTTCTTCCAGCCCGCCACCAGGGCCTGCGCGCGCTGCGCGTCGCCAAACCAGTCGCTGCCGCCCGCGGCCCAGTAGGCCTGCACCACCAAGGGCGTGGCGCCCACGGTGATGAGGTCGTTGACGGCCATGGCGATGGTGTCCTGCGCGATGCCCTCGTACCAGCTCCGGCCTGTGAGCCTCTGCATCTCGTCGGCCACCAGCGCCTTCGATCCCAGGCATTCGACGATGCTGGCCAGGTAGAAGGGGCCCACATCCACCACGTAGGCCGATTCGCCGCGTGAAGCCGGCACCTCGGAAAAACCGTGGCCTTGCAGATGACCGGCCGTGGCGGCGGCAGCCTTCTGTGCGGCAATCTTCAGGGGATCGATCAGGTCGTAGTTGACGCCGGCCTGCTCGTACGTCAGGGGGGCGGCATGCGGGGCGGCAGCCGAGGAAGCGGTGTTCAAGGGAGGGTGGGAATCGGCTGCAGGAGTCATCGCCGGATTATCCGGCACCGCCACATAGAATCCTTCGATGACTTACGTCGTGCTCGCCCGCAAGTACCGCCCGCGCACCTTCGACCAGATGGTGGGCCAGGAGGCGGTGGTGCGTGCGCTGAGCTCGGCACTGGGCAGTGGCCGGTTGCACCATGCCTACCTGTTCACCGGCACGCGGGGCATTGGCAAGACCACCGTCTCCCGCATCCTGGCCAAGAGCCTGAATTGCACCGGCGCCGATGGGCAAGGTGGTGTGACGGCCCAGCCCTGCGGGCGCTGCACGGCCTGCACCGAAATCGATGCCGACCGCTACGTGGACTACGTGGAACTCGACGCCGCCAGCAACCGTGGCATCGACGAAATCCGTGACCTGCTGGAACGCGCGGCCTACAAGCCCACGGTGGGGCGCTACAAGGTCTTCATGATCGACGAAGCGCATCAGCTCACCAAGGAGAGCTTCAATGCGCTGCTCAAGACCCTGGAGGAGCCGCCGGACTACCTGAAGTTCGTCCTGGCCACGACCGACCCGGAGAAGATGCTGCCCACGGTGCTCAGCCGCTGTCTGCAGTTCAACCTGCGGCCCATCACACCGGACGTGGTGCAGGAGCACCTTGCCACCGTACTTCAGGCCGAAGGCGTGCCATACGAGGAGGCCGCCCTGGCGGTGCTGGGGCGCGCGGCGCGCGGCTCCATGCGCGACGCCCTGTCCCTGACCGACCAGGCCCTGGCCTACGGGCAGGGGCGCCTGGAGGCCGCGGGCGTGCGCGCCATGATCGGCGTGGCCGACGACGGCCACGCGGTGATGTGGCTGCAGGCCCTGGCGGCACACGATGCCTCGGCGGTGCACGAAGCCTTCAGTGCGCTGCGCGACAGCGGTCAGTCGGCCGCGGCGGCCCTGGACGCGATGGCACAAGCCCTGCAATCGATCGCGCTGGAGCAGATGCTGCCGGGCAGCCTGAGTGCCGACGAGCACGAACCCTGGCGGGTTCTGGCCGCGCAGTGGGACCGGCAGGAAGTGCAACTCCTGTATTCGATGCTGATGGCCGCGCGGCCTGAATTGGGGCTGGCACCCGATGAACATTCCGCGCTGTTGATGGTGGCTTGGCGCTTCTTCGCATTCGTGAAGACGGGCGATGAGCCGGCCTCTCAGCGACCAGCGCCGCAGTCGCTGGTGGATTCCTCACGCCGTGTGGCGCGCGTGGATGTTTCGACTGCGCCCAAGGCGGCCGTGGCGCCGAGCGCCCCGGCGCGCCAGGATCGCCCCCTCGCCCAGGCGCAAACTTCGTCCGTGCCCCCTTGGGAAGAGCTGCCCGAACCCCAGCCCACGCATGCCCGCACCGTTGAGCCCGAACGGGCGCCGCCGCGGGAAGTGCAAGCAGCAGCAGCCAATCCCATCGCGGCGGAACACACGCCGGAACACGCGGCGGAACACACGGCGGATATGGAGCGTTGGTGCAATTGGGTCAACGGGCTCGTGGAAGCCCAGGCCGTCAACGCCCTGGTGCGCGAACTGGCGCTGCAGTCGCAGTGCGTGGCCATCGATGAAGAGGCCGGACTGTTGTCCCTGCGCGTGCGCAGCGAGTCACTGGCGACGGAGCCTTTGGCCGCCAAGCTGGGTGATGCCCTGCGGCGCCACACCTCAGGGCCCTGGAAGCTCAGCGTTTCGGTGGGTGAGGTCACGGACAGCGTCGGCCTGCGCGAAACCCGCCGGCGCGAGCAGCGCCAGGCCCAGGCCGAGGCCATCATCCGCCAGGACCCCCTGGTCCAGAATCTCATGTCGCAGTTCCCAGGCGCCCGGTTGGTGCCGGGGTCGGTGCGGCCGCTCTAATTCCTGGTGGCCCCGTCCACCGTTTTTCCACCGTTCCCCACCGATTTCCAGGAGCCCAACCCCATGATGAAGGGTCAACTCGCCGGCCTGATGAAACAAGCCCAGGCCATGCAGGACAACCTCAAGCGCGCACAGGATGAACTGGCGCAAATGGAGGTCGAAGGGCAGTCGGGCGCCGGCCTCGTGAAGGTGGTGATGACGTGCAAGCACGATGTGAAGCGCGTGACCATCGACCCCAGCCTGCTGGCTGACGACAAGGACATGCTGGAGGACCTGGTGGCCGCCGCCTTCAACGACGCCGTGCGCCGAGCCGAGCAGGTGTCCCAGGAGAAGATGGGCAAACTCACAGCGGGCTTGCCCTTGCCGCCTGGAATGAAGTTGCCGTTCTGATCACGCGGGACGCCGCGCGACATGTCATCGTCCCCTCCGCTGGAAGCGCTGATCGACGCTCTGCGTTGTCTGCCCGGTGTGGGTCAGCGCTCAGCGCAGCGCATGGCTTTTCATCTGCTGCAGCACGACCGTGCAGGTGCCCAGCGACTGTCCCGTGCGCTGACAGCCGCGGCGCAGGACATTCGCCATTGCGCCCGTTGCCACACCTTCAGCCAGCACGAAATCTGCGAGGTGTGCCTGGACCCGGCGCGCGACGCGGGGCTGCTGTGCGTGGTGGAGACACCGGCCGATCAGGCGGCGCTGGAGCGAACCGGGGGCTATGGCGGACG
>JAIYCN010000365.1 GCA_027487995.1 Rubrivivax sp.
AACCACGTAGGGGTTCGAGAGCGAGAAGTCGATCACGACGCCCTTGAAGTAGGGGTACTTGTCGGCATTGGCCACGAAGAACTTCAGACCCTCGCTATAGGCCGCGAAGAGCACCAGCGCGCCGAGACCGGCCGAGCCGATCGCATAGCCCTTGGTGACCGCCTTGGTCGTGTTGCCCACGGCATCCAGCGGGTCCGTCACGTTGCGCACGCTCTCGGGCAGCTCGGCCATCTCGGCAATGCCGCCGGCGTTGTCCGTGATGGGGCCATAGGCGTCCAGGGCCACGATGATGCCGGCCATGCTCAGCATGGAGGTGGCGGCCACCGCAATGCCGTACAGCCCGGCCAATCCATGGGCCGCGTAGATGGCCGCGCACACGAAGATCACCGGCCAGGCGGTGGACTTCATCGACACACCCAGACCGGCGATGATGTTCGTGCCGTGGCCGGTGGTGGAGGCTTGGGCCACATGCTGCACAGGCTTGAATTGCGTCCCGGTGTAGTACTCGGTGATCCACACCATGGCCGCCGTCATGACCAAGCCCACCACGCAGGCTCCGAACAGCCGCATCTGCGTGCCCGCGCCCAATGCGGTATCGGGCATCACGGCCTTGGTCACGAAGAAAAAGGCCACCAGTGAGATGACCCCCGCCACGATCAGGCCCTTGTACAGCGCCGGCATCACGTTCTTCATGCCGGGCGTGGCCTTCACGAAGCCGCAACCGATGATGGACGCGATGATGGACACGCCACCGAGGATCAGCGGGTAGACCACCGCCTCCATGGGGGCGGCGGTCACCATCAGCGCGCCCAGCGCCATGGTGGCGATCAGGGTGACCGCATAGGTTTCGAAGAGATCCGCGGCCATGCCGGCGCAGTCGCCCACGTTGTCGCCCACGTTGTCGGCGATCACGGCCGGGTTGCGCGGGTCATCCTCTGGGATGCCGGCTTCCACCTTGCCCACGAGGTCTGCGCCCACATCTGCACCCTTGGTGAAGATGCCGCCACCCAGGCGCGCGAAGATGGAAATGAGGGAGGACCCGAACGCCAAGCCCAACAGAGGCTTGAGCACGCTGGAGAGTTCCTTGTCCGGCGTCATGTTGCCGTTGCCGGTGATGAAGAGGAAGAAGATGCCCACGCCCAGCAGGCCCAGGCCCACCACCAGCATGCCGGTGATGGCACCACCCTTGAAGGCCACGTCCAGCGCCGGACCGATGCCATGGGTGGCGGCCTGTGCCGTGCGCACGTTGGCCTTCACCGACACGTTCATGCCGATGAAGCCACAGGCGCCCGACAGCACCGCACCCACGATGAAGCCGACTGCGGTGGTGATGTCCAGGAAGATGCCGATCAGCACGGTCAGGACCACGCCCACCACCGCAATCGTCTTGTATTGGCGGGCCAGGTAGGCCGCCGCTCCCTGTTGCACGGCCGATGCAATTTCCTGCATCCGCGCGTTGCCGGCGTCTTGCTTGAGGATCCAACTGCGTTGGAGGAATCCGTAGATGACCGCCACGACCCCGCAGGCCAGGGCAGCATAAATCGCCACGTTGATGGACATGAAGTCTCCTTCTTTCGTTCAGTCCCAGACGATGCCTGCACCGGCGGCGCAGGCGCCGAACCATTCTCAAAGAATCGTGCACGCCCCAAGTCGGTGTTTTCCTGCGGTCCGCGCACCCTGCGTCCGTGGGGGCCCGTCAGGTCGTCGACAGTCGATTCCCTAGAATGCGGGGTTTCCCTGAATCAACTCACCAACCCGTTGCCACCATGAGCCTGCACAACGTCACCCCGGGCACCAAGGCCCCTGAAGAGTTCAACGTCATCATCGAGATTCCGATGAATGCCGACCCGATCAAGTATGAGGTCGACAAGGAAACCGGCGCCTTGTTCGTGGATCGGTTCATGACCACGGCCATGCACTACCCCTGCAACTACGGGTATGTGCCGCAGACGCTGTCCGACGACGGCGACCCGGTGGATGTGCTGGTGATCACGCCGTATCCGCTGACGCCCGGCGTGGTGGTGACCTGCCGTCCTATCGGCGTGCTCAAGATGGAGGACGAGGCCGGTGGCGACGCCAAGCTGCTCGCAGTGCCCACCACCAAGATCCTGCCCATCTACGAACACTGGAACAAGCCCGAGGACATCAACCAGATGCGCCTGAAGTCGATCCAGCATTTCTTCGAGCACTACAAGGACCTGGAAAAGGGCAAGTGGGTGAAGGTGCAGGGCTGGGAAGGCCCTGAGTCCGCCAAGAAGGAAATCACAGACGGCATCCGCAACTACGAGAACGCCAAGAAGGGCTGACCCCTCTGCCTCTGCGTCAACTGTGCGCCAGGCCGCTAACATCGCGGCCGGGGCCGCCGCGGCGGGATCGTCGGGCGGCCCTTTTTCATTCAAGGGGGACGCCATGAAGAAGTGGTTTCGAAAAGGTTTGATCGTGGGGGCGGCGGTGCTGATGGCACCGGTGTGGGCGGCCTCGCACAGCGCGCCCGCCGCGGGTGCAGCGCCCGGCAGCACCGGGGGGCCGGGCAACGCCGCCGGCCGCGCCGCATCTGGCTCGGCCGCGCAGGCGCTGCAGCCGGTTCGCTCGGTGGAGGGCATCGTCGAGTACCGGCTGCCCAACGGCTTGCAGGTGCTGCTGGCGCCCGATGAGTCCAAGCCCACCACCACGGTGAACGTCACCTACCGGGTGGGTTCGCGCCACGAGAACTACGGCGAGACGGGCATGGCCCACCTGTTGGAGCACTTGGTCTTCAAGGGCTCCAAGAAGTACCCCGACGGCTGGGCGCAGTTCAGCCAGCGCGGCATGCGCTTCAACGGCACCACCTGGTTCGACCGCACCAACTACTTCGCCAGCTTCTCGCAGAACGAGGACAACCTGCGGTGGTATCTCGGTTGGCAGGCCGACGCCATGGTCAATGCCTTCATCAACAAGAAGGATCTCGACAGCGAGATGACCGTGGTCCGCAACGAGATGGAGATCGGCGAGAACAACCCCAGCCGCATCCTCTTCGAGAAGACCCTGGCCACGATGTACCAGTGGCACAACTACGGCAAGAGCACCATCGGCGCACGAGCCGACGTGGAAGGCGTGGACATCGAGCGCCTGCGCGCCTTCTACCGCCAGTACTACCAGCCCGACAACGCCACGCTCGTGGTCTCGGGCAAGTTCGACCCGCAGCGCACGTTGGCCATGATCAACGAGGCCTTCGGCTCAATCCCCAAGCCCAAGCGTGAACTGCCGCGTCTGTACACGCTGGACCCGGTGCAGGACGGAGAGCGCAGTGTGACGCTGCGCCGCGTAGGCGGTGTACCCCTGTTGTTCAGCGCCTACCACGTGCCGCCCGGCGCGCACCCGGACACGGCTGCTGTGGAACTGATCGGCACGTTGATGACCGATGCCCCGGCGGGCCGGCTGCACAAGGCCTTGGTGGAATCCAAGAAGGCCGCCGCGGTGTTCGCGTTTTCGGCGCCGCTGTATGACCCGGGCTTTGCCATCTTCGGCGTGCAGCTCGCGGCCACGCAGGATGTGGAGGCCGCACGCACGGCCCTGTTGCAGACCCTCGAAGGTCTGGCAGGCCAGCCTTTCACGCAGGCGGAAGTGGACCGCGCGCGGTCCAAGTGGCTCAACGACTGGGAGCAGCGCTTCACCAACCCCGAGGAAGTGGGCATTGCGCTGTCGGAGTTTGTGGCCCTGGGCGACTGGCGCCTGTATTTCCTGCTGCGCGACCGCGTGAAGGCCGCCACGGTGGAGCAGGTCAACCGCGTGGCCGTGGGCCATCTGTTGCCCGCCAACCGCACGCTGGCGCAGTATGTGCCCACGCCCAAGCCGGAGCGGGCACCCGCGCCGGCTGGTGTGGATGTCGTGGCCCAGCTCAAGGACTTCAAGCCCGTGGAGAAGGTGGCCGCGGTGGAGTCGTTCGAAGCCACGCCGGCCAACATCGAGGCCCGCACCCGCCGTGCTCAAGTGGAGCCCGGTCTGAAGCTGGCGCTGTTGCCCAAGCCCACCCGTGGCGACGCGGTGGCCGCACAGCTGGTGCTGCGCGTGGGCAACCTCGATGCGCTCAAGGGTCGCAGCGATGCGGCCACCATGTTGTCCCGCCTGTTCGACAAGGGCACGCAAAAGCGTTCGCGCCAGGATCTTCAGGACCGGCTGACCGCGCTCAAAGCTGAACTGGCGGTGAGTGGCGGCTCCACTTCGCTCACGGCCACCGTGAAGACGACGCGCGAGCACCTGCCTGCCGTGGTCGAGTTGATGGGCGAAATGCTGCGCACGCCTGCGCTCACGGCCGAGGGCCTCGAAGAGGTCCGCGCCCAGGCACTGGCCGGCCTGCAGGCCCAGCGGGACGAGCCCGGAGCGATCGTGGCCAACATGCTGCAGCGGCATGGCAACCCCTACCCTGCTGACGACCCGCGCTATGCCCCCACCTTTGCCGAAGTGGAACAGCGCCTCAAGGCCCTCACCCTGGAGCAGGTGCGCGACTTCCACAGCCGTTTCCTGGGCGCCTCGCAGGCCCAGTTCAGCGCCGTGGGCAGCTTTGATGAGGCCGCCGTTCGTGCGGCCGCGCAACGCGCCTTCGGTGGCTGGGCCTCTGCCACGGCTGTTCAGCGCGTGCCCTCGCCCTTGGTGCAACTGCCACCGGCCCGCCTTGTGACGCGTACACCGGACAAGCAGAACGCCGTGCTGGGCATGCGCCTGCCGCTGGCCGTGAAGGAGTTGGACGCCGACCACGCGCCGCTGCTGCTGGCCAACTTCATCGTGGGCGGCTCGCCCAGTTCACGCCTGTGGGTGCGCGTGCGCGAGAAGGAGGGCCTGAGCTATGGCCTGGGCACGCAGATCAGCTTCAATCCGCATGAGGCGTCTTCCGCCTTCTCCGGCTCCGCGGCCTTTGCGCCGGGCAACCGGGCGCGCGTGGAAGCCGCCATGCGCGAGGAACTGGAGCGCAGCGTGCGCGACGGATTCACCGAGACCGAGGTGAATCAGGCCAAGCAGGGCCTGCTGAACTTCCGCCGACTGTCTCGTGCGCAGGACGAGTCCTTGGCCGGCAACCTTGTGAGCAACGAGTGGCTGGGCCGTGACTTCAAGTCCTCACAGGCGCTGGACGAGGCCATAGCCAAGGTCACGCCGGCCCAGGCCTTGGACGCCTGGCGCCGTCACATCGACCTCAGCCGCTTGGTGTGGGTGCTGGCAGGCGACTTCAAGGACTGAAGCACCACCGCCAACCCTTTGGCGGGTTCATCCCGCCTTGAACGGGTTGTGCTCGCGCAACTCGTCGAGATAGGCGCCCACGTGGGCGCCTTCTCTTTGGAGGAAGTCGTCCACCGCATCCGCAAAGCGCGGGTCTGCAATCCAATGTGCAGACCGGGTGGGCGTGGGGAGCAGGCCGCGGGCCATCTTGTGCTCACCCTGTGCGCCACCCTCGAAGCGGGTGTAGCCATTGCCCAGGCACCAGGTCAGCGGCTGGTAGTAGCAGGCGTCGAAGTGCAGGCAGGGGATGGCGCGCAAGGCGCCCCAGTACCGCCCATAGGCATGGCGACGTACCGGGTCGACGGCCACCAGCGAGGAGGCGATGGGTTCGCTGTCCTGGTGCGCGACGAACAGCACCCAGTTCTCCGGCATCTCCCTCGCCATGCGTTTGAAGAAATCGCGCGTGAGGTAGGGCGTGCTGTGGTGCTCGAGATAGGTGCGGGTGTAGCACTCATAGAAGAAGGACCACAGCGCGTCATCGATGGCAGCACCTTCATGCACCGTGAAGTGCACGCCGGCCTCGCGCACACGGCGCTGCTCCTGCTGAATCTTCTTGCGCTTGTCGCGGTGCAGCCGCGCCAACAGTTCGGTGAAATCCACAGCCGGGTTGGCCGCATCCTGGTTCCAATGGAACTGAACCCCATGACGAATCATGCAGCCCGCGGTTGCCAATGCTTGCGCGTCGGCTTCGTCCACGAACAGCACATGCAGAGATGACAAACCCTGCTCGCCGGCAATGCGAACCAAGGCATGGGCCAGCGCCACGCGGGCGTCCTCGTTGCGGGCCAGCAGCCGGGCGCCGGGTACAGGCGTGAAGGGCACGGCGGAAAGTGCCTTGGGGTAGTAGTTCAGCCCGTGTCGCCGGTAGGCGTCGGCCCAGGCCCAGTCGAACACATATTCGCCATAGGAATGGTGTTTGCGGTACAGCGCACAGGCCGCGGCCAGTTGCCCACCTTGCCACAAACTCACGAAGAACGGGGCCCAGCCGGTTTCATGGCAGGCACTGCGGCTGTCATGCAGCGCGCGCAGGTAGGCGCTGCGCATGAAAGGCGAAGGCTGCAGCTGTTGCGCCAACAGTTC
>JAIYCN010000325.1 GCA_027487995.1 Rubrivivax sp.
AGCCGGTGCCGATCAGGCCCTGGGTGATGATCGTGGCGGTGGCGTCGGCCTTGATGCGCTTGTCGGAGTCGATGCGGAGGACGGCCTCGGCGCGGCGGCCGGCGAGGCGGGTGAGGGCGACGTCGCCGATCTTCACCCCGGCCATCCGGACGTCATCGCCGGCCTTGAGCTCCTTGAGGCTGTCGAAGCCGGCGACGAGGGTATACCCCTTGTCCTTGAACCAGAGTTTGCCGCCGCTGAGCGTCTCGAAGGTGACCCAGATGAGGGCCATCCCGAGGAGGAAGAACAGGCCGACGCGGGCGGTTTGTTGCGGGTTGTTCGTCATGGTCAGGTCTCCAGGTGCTTGAAACGGGGGTGCTCGAGGTCGATGCGGGGATTGAGGAAGTCGGCCACCCGGGGATCGGTGGGGTTACGGAGGTCGGCGGGAGGTCCGAGGAAGATCAGTTCCCCGCCCATCAAAATGCCCACGCGGTCGGCGATCGCGAGGGCGAGGTCGCGGTCGTGGGAGACCACGATGGACGTGACCTGGTAGCGCTGCCGGAGTGTGGCGATGATTTCGGTGATCGTGGCGGACATCACCGGGTCGAGCTCGCTGGTGGGTTCGTCGTACAGCAGCAGCTGCGGCTCCATCACCAGGGCGCGGGCGATGGCGACGCGCTTCTTCATCCCCCCGGAGAGTTCGGCGGGGAACTTCTGGACCGCGTTCTCCAGCGAGAGGATCTGGAGGGCGCGCATCACCCGGTCGCGGATGGCGGCCTCGTTGCCGAGGCGGTGTTCGCGGGGGTAAAGGGCGAGGTTGTCGTAGACCGAGAGGGAGTTGAACAGGGCGCCGGCCTGGAAGACCAGGGCCATCCGGACGCGCTCGCGGGTGGCGGGGTCGGCGCCGTCGAGGCCGGCGACCGTGGTGCGGCCGGAGGAGGGGCGTTCGAGGCCGACCAAGTGTTTCAGCAGCACGCTCTTGCCGGAGCCGCTGGGCCCCATCAGCACGAAGATTTCCCCGGGTTGGACGGTGAAGGAGACCCCGCGGAGGACCTCGAAGGCCCCGAAGCGCTTGGAGAGGCCTTCGACCGTGATGCCGACGGCGGGGGCGGCGCCGGGGAGGGGGGAGGTGGAGTGCGCGGCGGACATCACATGAGCGCCTTGGTGACGAAGAAATCGAGCACCAGGATGAGGATCAGGGAAGTGACGACGGCGCGGGTGACGGAGGCGCCGATCTCGCGGGGGCCGCCGCGGGTGTTGAGGCCGATGTTGCAGCAGACCAGCACGACGGTAAGCCCGAAGATCTCCGCCTTGATCAGGCCGTTCAGGACATCGCTGAAGTCCATATACTGGCGCAGGTTGGCGAAGTAGGAGGCGGGTTCGATCGAGATGAAGTGGGTGTATTTCGACACGATGGCGCCGCCGAACCAGCCGACGAGGTCGGCCATGATCGTGAGGACGGGCATCATCGTGAGCACGGCGGCGAGGCGGGGGAGGACGAGCATCCGTTCGGGGGGGATGTTCATCGTCTCGAGGGCGTCGACCTCCTGGTAGACCTTCATCGAGGCGAGTTCGGCGGCGATGGCGGAGCCGACGCGGCCGGCGAGGAGCACGGCCGCCATCACCGGGCCCAGTTCACGGGCCATCGTCAGGCCGACCAGGGCGCCGATGAACTGCTTGTAGCCGACGTTCTCGCCGGCGTGGCCGGATTGGAGGGCGAGGACGCTCCCGATGAAGAAGCTGAGGATGCCGACGATCGGCATCGTGGTGTAGCCGATCAGGTGGCATTGCTCGATGAACCGGCCGAACTGCCGCGGCAGGCTGGGCAGGTGGCGCAGGGCGCGGACGAGCAGGAGCAGCGTGCTGCCGGTGCCGTCCAGGACCTGCAGGACCGGGCTGGGCAGCCACGCGAGCAACCGGGCGGTCACCGAAGCGGTGCCGGCGGCGGCGGACGAGGGAGAAAGGGAGGTGGTGGACACGGAGGTCAGGGCTGGGCCGGCGGGGTGCGGTCGAAGTCGCCGAAGGCGAGCCGCCAGGCCCCGCTGGCCGAGCGATGGAAGGCGAGGAGGCCGGCGCCGAGGCTGAGGCGGGTGGCCGCGCCGGTGCGGACGAACCCGACGAGGGGCCCGAGGTGGAATTCGTGGTGGCGGCCGGGTTTGTCAACCTGCCAGGTCACGGCGTCCCAGAGCAGGGAGGTGCGGCTGCGGCCGGGGGCGGGGGCGTCGTGGCGGGCGAGGGCGAAGAGGGGGCTCCACGTGCGTCGGACGCGCGGGTCGCCGGGCAGGAGGGGTTCGAGGGGGCTGAGGAGTTGCCATTGGCGTTGGCCGGCGCCGTTGTCCCAGCCGCTCCAGAGGGGCCAGACGTGGGTGAGCGTGGCCGCCGGGGTTGCGGGGCGGTCGGGCCGGGACTGCTTCCCGCGCCAGTAGGGGAGGTAGAGGAACTGGTGGCGTTCGCGGAGGATGCCGCGGTCCAGCCAGCGGGCCTCGCGCCAGAGGGGCCAGAGGAGCCAGGTCTTCTCGGCGTCAGGTTGGCGAGAATGCGAATAGAAGGGGGCCCAGCGGTTGACCGATTGCTGCGCGCCGTGCCCTTGGACGAATAGGGGCCAGAGGTAACGCGTCTCGTTGTAGGCGGGGAGCGGGGCTTCGTGGCGGGTGCGGCCGAAGAAGGGCCAGAGAAAGTCCTCGTTGAGGAAGCCCGGCCCGCTGGCAGTAGCGTAGAAGGGGAGGAAGCCTTCGTTGCGGCGGGGCGGGGTGCCGGCCGGGGCCTCGGGGGGCGGCGGCCGCAGACGCGTGAAACCAAGGGGCCAGAGCACGTGGGTGCTGCTGCCCTCGGAGCCGGTCTCGGTGGCATAGAGGGGCCAGAGCGACCAGCCGGAGCGGGTGCCGCGCGTCACCTGGACGAAGGGCCACGGCAGGTAAGTGGTCGTGGCGCCGCGGCGCTTCACCTCGGCGTAGAGGGGAAAGAGGGTCCACGAGGCCTCCTCGAGCCAGAACTTGTTGCGGAGGGTGCCGTGGAGCGGGAAGAGGGCGCGGTAGTTGAGGTCGGGTTCGGCGGAGGTGCGTTGGAACCAGAAGGGATAGAGGTCCAACTCCCGTTCGGTCGCGGGCCCGGGGCCAGAGGCCGCGCCGCCGTGGCCACGGGCGAGTTCGAAGACGCTCCAGCGGTAGCCGCCCGGGTCCTCGCGCAGGCTGAAGAGAGGGAAAAGGAGGTGGGTCTCGTGTCGCTGGCCGCCGGGGGCGGTGGCTTGGGGGAAAAGGGGGCGCCAGCCGCTTTCGGCGCCGGCGCCCGGACCGCCGTCGCGGGCGAAGAACAGGGGCCCGAGGGCCTGCATTTCCTGGATCGCGGCGCCGGGCGAGTGGCGTTCGACGATCAGGGGCCAGAGGTTGAGCTCGCGGGGCTGGGCCGCGTCCGCGCGCGCGGCCTCCCCAGCCGGGAGTGGCCCGGCGAAGGGCAGGAGGAGAAGGGCGAGCAGGCGGCGCATGGCGGACGGTCGGAAGGCAGGTGCCGAACGGAAGAGCTTCGACCAACGGGAGGCAGTCGGCAAATCCTATGTCGCCGGAGGGGAAAGCGGCGCGGGCGGGGAGTTCCCCGCCGGTGGGACTTCGGCCGTGGAATCCCGTTGCGCGCGGGGCGGGATCTCTGGCACTTCCGGGCGATGCCGACGCCTTCGAACGCCGTTTTCGCCTTTGGGCGCCGGGAGGTGCAATGCGCCTAAGCGGGGGAGTGGCCCGGGGCATCCCACTGGTGGTACCGCCGGGCGACCGCGTGCGGCCGGCCACCGACGGGATGCGGCAGGCGGTGTTCTCGAGCCTCGCGGCGCTGGTGCCGGACGCGATCTGCCTGGATCTGTTCGCCGGGTCCGGTTCCTACGGCCTGGAAGCCTTGAGCCGGGGGGCCGCCCGGGTGGTCTTCGTCGAGCGCAACCCCAAGGCCCTCGCCTGCCTGCGGCGCAACCTCGCGGCGGTCGAACGCAGCCTGGGCGCGCCCCTCGAGGCCGCGGGCCGGGCCCTCATCGTGGCCGGAGATGCCACCACCTGCTCCCCTCCCGGCGACGTGCCGGACCTCGTGTTCATCGATCCCCCTTACGAACTCATCCCCGCGCTGGCGCCGGCCCTCTTCGCGCGCCTGGCCAGCCTGTTGGCGCCGAAACCGGATGCGGTCGTGGTGCTCGAGTACCCCGGGGAACTGGAGCTGGCGCCGGAGGGCTGGGTCCTGCGG
>JAIYCN010000347.1 GCA_027487995.1 Rubrivivax sp.
CGAGCTTGGAGTAGTCCAGCACATCGGAGACCACGCTCATCAGCACCTGACTGGATTTTTCGAGGGTGGAAAGCGTGCGGTCCACGAGGTCGTTGCGATCCTTCCAGCCCATGCGGAGCAGGCGGGTGCCGGTGATGATCGAGGTGAGCGGGGTGCGGAGCTCGTGGGTGACCGTCGCGAGGAAGGCGCCCTTGGCGCGGTCCGCGGATTTGGCCGCCAGCAGCGCCTGCTCCAGCTCGCGGGTCCGCTCCTGCACCCGGGACTCGAGTTGGTGGAGGAGTTCCTCGCGCTGGCGGGTCTCGGAATCCAGCCGGCGGGCCATCTCCGCGAGGCGGCGCATCACGTCCCGGAACTCCAGCGGCAGGCGCCGCAGCCGGGACGACTCCTCCAGGAGCTCGCCGTGGCCGGAGGGGGCGAGGGAGAACTGGATCAGGGCCTGCCAGCCGGTGAGGAGATCGCGGACGGACCATGTCGCCGCGAGGGAGGCGATCAGCGCGGTGGCCAGCGCGACGAGAATGATCCAGCCGTAGACGTTGACCACGGGCCGGATCACCTCGCGCCATTCCCGCTGGACCGTCAGCGTCCAGTCCACGCCGGGCACCGCCAAGGACATCGAGAGATAGGTCACGGGTCGGGCGAGCGAGTCGTCGTTGAAGCGACTGGGGCTGGGGGCTTGCGCGGTGATGCGGCGGCCCAGCGACAGGGGGGCAAGGTTCTCGAGCGGTCGATACGGGAACCCGCGCCCCGTGATGACTTGGACGCGGCGGTCGGTCAGCAGGAGCCGGGTCCCGGTGTTCTCCGAATGGCGCTGCAGCACGGCGAGGATTGAATCGACGGTCATCGAGCCCTCGATGACGCCGAGCGGTTCCCCGGAGCGGGAGATCACGGGCGCGCTGACTGCGATCAGGAGATCGCGGCCGAAGCCGCGGCCGCGGAAGACGCCTGAGACGTAGCTGCGGCTCGTGGCCATCGGCTCGCGGAAGTAGTCGCGGTCGGCCACGTTGGGGTCCCGGTCTGCGGCGTTGGCGGGCAGTGTCCCGGTGGCGGAGCTGCTGGCGACGACGTTCCCCTTGGCGTCGATGGCGATGAGACTGAGGAAGGAGTCCGAGGAGGCGCGGGCGGCCGCGAGTTCCGCGTTGAGGCCGGCGCGGTCCGTGAACCAATTCTCATCGTCGTGGCGCGCTGCGAGGCGCTCGAGCAGGCCCAGCCCTTCGGCCACGTGGCGGGCGACCTGGGCCGCGAGGTTGCGGGTGGTCGCATCGAGGCTGGCCTGCGCCTCGGACAGGGCTCGTTCCTCGAAGGTGCGCGCGGCGAGCAGCCCGCCGACCAGCACGGGCAGCGTGCCGAAGATGAGGTACCGCCGCAGGAGCACCGAGCGGAAGGTGCCCGCTGATTCCGGCCGCTCCCACCCGGGGGCCGCGGGCAGCTGCTCGATCACAAGATAGGCCAGCCAGACGGCGATGAGGCCGTTCGCCGGCTGCAGCACCAGTGCCTGGGTGAAGGAGGGGTCCGGGATGACCGTCGCGTGGCGGTAGAGGAACCACGAGAGGGGGGTGCCCAGCACGATCCAGTAGGTCAGGTCGGCGAGGAGGGGGTTGATCCGCCGGCGCCACGCGCCCGACACGACAAGGCCCTCGAGGGCCAGCAGCAGGGCCGAGAAGGGCTGCTGCCACTTGGCGGTGAGGGTGACCGTGCCCGCCGCCAGCACGGCCAAGGCGGCGTACGGGCCCACCAGCCGGACGCCAACGAGGTAGAAAAGCATCCCGAGCACCAGCGAATGCCCGAAGAAAACCCCCGGCGCGAACCAGTCGGCGTAGGCGGCAGTGCCGCAGAGCACCGCCGTCAGCGTCAGGTCACGTCCCCACGTCCAGCCTTGGGTCTGCTGTGCGCTCATCCGGGGGACGGCCCGTTCAGGCCGGGCGGGCGCCGCGCCGGGCCCGGCCCTGTTCTACCCAGTAGGCCACGGTCTCCAGCAGGCGTTCCGGATCGAAGGGTTTCGTCAGATAGGCGTCCGCCCCGTTCCGCAGGCCGTCGGCCACCTGGCTTTCGTCGGCGCGGGCCGAGACGACGAGCACCGGCAGGTCGCCCAGGCCCGCCGTGCCGCGCACCTGCTGCAGGAGCCAGGGGCCGTCGCCGCCCGGCATGATCATATCGGTCAGCAGCAGGTCCGCACCGTGGTGCGCGAGGTGGTCGAGCGCCTCCCGGCCGCTGGCGAAGGCCGCCACGGAGTGACCGCCCAAGGTCAGCAGGTCGATCGTGGTCGCGCTCACGTCGGGGTCGTCCTCCGCGAGGACGATGCGCGCGGGCGCCGGGGTAGCGGGCGTCATGGACTGAGCTTCGGGCGGGCAGCGGGGGCAAGTAAAGCTCCAGTTGCCGACGCCCGGGTGGCGGGCGCGCCGGTTTTCACCTCGAAATTTCTAGCAACGGGCGCGGCTCCGTGGTCGTCTGGCGCCCCGCCGGGACCGCCTCCGCGCCCCGCTCCCTTCCCCCGCATGTCCTCCGCCCCCTCCCCCCGTCGTCCCTGGCTCCTTTACGGCGCCGTCACCCTCGTGTTCGCCGCCGGGGTCTGGTACTTCGGGTTCCGCACCGATCCCGCCGCGGCCGGAGCCGGCCGGATGTCCTTCCGCTCCCGCAGCGGATCGACCGCCACGCCCGTGCGGGTCGAACCCGTCCAGCGCCGCGACCTCGCGGTCCACCTCCGCGCCATCGGCACGGTCACGCCCCGCAACACGGTCACGGTCCGCAGCCGCGTGGAAGGCCAGCTCCTCAAGGTTCACTTTCAGGAGGGCCAGCAGGTCACCGCCGGCCAACTGCTGGCCGAGATTGATCCGCTGCCCTACGAGATCCGGCTCGCCCAGGCGGAGGCCCGCCTCCGGCAGAACCGCGCCCAGCTGCTCACCGCCAAGGCCGACCTCGAGCGCGTCCGCCAACTGCACGCCCAGACCCTGATGTCCCAGCAGCAGCTGGAGGCGGCGCAGGCCCTCGTGGCGGACCGCGAGGGCGCGGTCGCGGCCGACCAGGCGAATGTCGACGATGCCCGCCGCCAGCTCGCCTACACCCGCATCGAGGCCCCGCTCGCGGGCCGCCTCGGCCTCCGCCAGGTCGACGCGGGCAACCTCATCCGCCCGGGCGACGCCGGCGGGATCGTGGTCATCACCCAGACGCGCCCGATCAACGTCCTCTTCACCGTGCCGGAACAGGACCTGCCCAAGGTCCTCGAGCCCCTCCGCGCCGGTCAGGGCCTCCCGGTCGAGGCCTGGGACCGCGCCGAGCAGCAGCGCCTC
>JAIYCN010000303.1 GCA_027487995.1 Rubrivivax sp.
ATGTTGGCCATGGCGTCGCGGTCGCGCATCATGTACAGCTGGAACCAGAACGGGGCCGTGGTGTTATCGGCGATGTCCTCGATCGAGCAGATGCTCATCGTCGACAGCGTGAACGGGATGCCGAACTTCTGCGCTGCGCGCGCGGCGTGGATCTCGCCGTCGGCGTGCTGCATGCCCGTCAGGCCCACCGGCGCGATGGCCACCGGCATCTT
This sequence comes from Rubrivivax sp., assembly GCA_027487995.1. Lineage (GTDB taxonomy): Bacteria > Pseudomonadota > Gammaproteobacteria > Burkholderiales > Burkholderiaceae_C > RFTU01. The sequence continues at coordinate 213 of JAIYCN010000303.1, forward strand.
GGCGGCCTGTCCCACCATCGTCACCGCGGTGCTGCGGTTTTCCATGTTCACTGCCACGCGCTGGCGCAGCTTGATCTTGGCGAATTCGCTTTCGTTGGCGCGGTAGGTGCCCTCGGTCCAGGAGCCGGAATCAGCGTAGTCGTAGAACATGCGCGGCACACGCTTTTCGGCCAGCACGCGCAGGTCTTCGATGTTGGTGATGACGGGCATCGCGGGTCTCCGTGTAATTCGGCCGTGATCCTAGCGCGAGCGCCTAATCCCCTGCAGGTGGGCGAACCCGTGGGGATCAGGTGAGGGCACCGCCTTCAGGCTTGCCCAAGCCACCCGCGCGGACGCCCAGCAGCCGAATGCGCCGCTCGAACGGTACCCGCTTGAGGCACTGCCCGCAGGCCTGGCGCAGGGCAGCGGCATCCTGCACTGCGCGCGGCAAGGTGAGTTCACGCGTCACGGTGCGGAAGTCCTCGAACTTGAGCTTGATGCCCACCGTGCGGGCCGTGTAGCCCTTGCGCTGGAGGTCTGTGGCCAAGCGTTGCACCAGATGGTCCAAGGCTGCGGCCAAGGCGGCGCGGTCCTGGCGCACATGCAGGTCACGTTCGAAGGTAGTCTCGCGGCTCATGGACACCGGCTCGCTGTGCGTGACCACGGGCCGGTCGTCCTGGCCGTGCGCGGCTTCGTGCAGCCATTGCCCATAGCTGCGGCCAAAGCGCTCCTGAAGGGCCTGACCGTCCGCCTTCGCCAATTCGCCGATCGTGTGCACGCCCATTTGTGCCAGCGCCTTCTGCGCCTTGGGGCCGATCCCGTTCACCCGCGCCACCGGCAAGGGCCAGATGCGAAGGGGCAGGTCCTCCATCGTCAGCACCGTCAGGCCGTTGGGCTTGTCCAGGTCGGAGGCGATCTTGCTGAGCAGCTTGTTGGGCGTGATGCCCACCGAGCAGCTCAGGCCCGTGGCCTGACGCACTGAGTTGCGGATGGCCTGCCCCACCGCCCGCACACCTCCGCAGGGGTCGTGCCCCACCACATCCTGCGCGCCGACCACCTCGGTGAGGTCGATGTAGATCTCGTCGATGCCACGGTCCTCGATGATGGGTGCCACCTCGGCCACCGCCGCCTTGAACAGCCGCGAGCAGCGCCGGTATTCGTCGAAGTCCACCGGCAGCAACACCGTGTGCGGTGCGCGTTCCGCTGCGCGTGCCAGGGCCATGCCGGAGTGCAGGCCCAGCGCGCGTGCCTCATACGTGGCGGTGGTGGCCACGCCGCGGCCACGGTAGCCCTGCAGCGTGGCGAACTGCCAACGCCCGGCCGCATCGCGCTCGGGTGCATGGCGCCGCCCGCCCCCGATCACCACCGGCTGTCCTCGCAGTTCGGGGTAGCGCAGCAGCTCCACCGACGCATAGAAGGCGTCCATGTCCAGGTGGGCGATCCAACGGTGGCGCACTACACAAGTATGAACCCTGCCACGTCGTCCAGCACCGGCGCCATCCAGCGCAGCGGGCGCGACAGCGCGCCCACCAGGGTGATGTGGTCCACGCGGTCGTAGAGCTTCAGGGTGGTGGGAACCTGCACAGCCTGCAGTTTGCGCGCCAGGCTGACCGTGCTGCGCTGCGTGCTCACCAGCTTGTCCTCCACGGACGCCGCCAGGAAGGCGCGCGGCGAGCCGGGGCGCACCAGGTCGATGGGCTGCGTGTTGGGCGGATAGTTCGGGTGATGGAACACCGGCTGTGCATCCTGGTCGCGCAGCGGCAGGAAGTCGTAGGGCCCGGCCAGGCCTATCCAGCCCGCAATCCTGTTGGGCTCCACCCCGTGCGGGGCCAGCCAGCGCGGGTCCAGGGCCAGCATGGCGGCGTTGTAGGCGCCCGCACTGTGGCCCATGAGGTGCAGGCGTGAAGTGTCCACCGGCAACCCCTGGGAAGCAGAATGCCGCAGCACCCAATTCACGGCCACCGCGCCATCTTCCAGGAAGGAAGGCCAGCGCACCTCAGGATATAGGCGGTAGTCGGCCACCAGGGTCAGGATGCCGCGGCTGGCCAGGGCCTCGCCCACAAAGCGGTACTCGGCCCGTTCGCCCCGACGCCAGGTGCCGCCGTAGAAGAACAGCACGGTGGGCCACCCGGCTTTGGGCGCGGTGCCCGATGGCATGTACGCATCCAGTTGGTGGCGGGCATGCACGCCGTAGGCCAGGCCCAAGCGGCGCTCACCGGCACCTGCGACCGAGGCCGCATTGACAAGGTCCAGGCCGGAGCAGCCGCTCAGGGTTGTCAGCACGGATGCTGTGACCGCACACGCCAACAAGCTGCGGCGACTGCGTTCGGTGGTGTTGGAGTCAGCAAAGGTCATGGTCAAGATGCCGCCCTTGTGGCGGCGTGGCAGACCGGGCCTGGTGCGCAGGACGCGTTGTCCGCTGGGCGGGCGCCTTCAGCTTCCCTCAGCCGCCAACCGGGTGCGATTCCGTTGCACCTCTTCCAGCACCCGAATGGGCGCGGTTCCGCCCAGCACCTCCCGGGCCTGCAATGAGCCGGTCAAGCTCAATACGTGGTGCACGTCGGACTGGATGCGGGCGTCGAAGGCCTGGAGTTCAGCCAGGCCCAGCTCGGCCAGGTCCACCCCGCGCCCCAGCGCGGTCTTCACGGCATGCGCCACCACCTCGTGCGCGTCGCGGAAGGGCAGACCCTTCTTCACCAGGTAGTCGGCCAGGTCGGTGGCCGTGGCATAGCCGCGCAAGGCGGCGCGCTCCATGGCCTCAGGCTTGACGCGGATGCCCTGGACCATCTCGGCCATGATGCGCAATGTGTCGCGCACCGTGTCCACGGTGTCGAAGAGGGGCTCCTTGTCTTCCTGGTTGTCCTTGTTGTAGGTCAGGGGCTGCCCCTTCATCAACACCAACAGGGCATTCAGGTGTCCGTACGCCCGGGCCGTCTCGCCGCGGGCCAGCTCGGCGACATCGGGGTTTCGCTTCTGCGGCATGATCGACGAGCCGGTGCAGTACCGGTCGGCCAGGTCGATATAGCCGAAGTTCTGGTTCATCCAGATGATGATCTCTTCGCTCAGGCGCG
>JAIYCN010000006.1 GCA_027487995.1 Rubrivivax sp.
CGACGGCAGTAGTTGAGCAGGGCGGCTCTGTCCGGGTAGCTCGGGTTGTCGATGTCCTGCTCGAACGCGTCCAGCAGGTCCATCAAGGGCTGCACCGGCAGGTGGTGTTCCTGGACAACGGCCACCATTGGATTGAACACCCAGCGCCATTGGTCTTCCTGCAGGGGTTGCCCTGCCATCAACCGCGCCAGTTCAGCGCGATAGCGGCGCAGGTCGTTCCGCCGTTGTTCAGTCGTGGCCTGACCCTCGTCGGCGATGTCGTCGGCTGTTCGGGCGAAGTGATAGACGGCCGCCACCGCCGGGCGCAGCGCGGGTGGGCACAGGATGGACGCGACAGGAAAGTTTTCGTAGTGCTGGACGCTCACGGCGGGTCTATTGTCGCCATGTTCGAGCCGCGCACCGCGTCCGGACTGCGCGGGAGTAAACTACGGGGTTTGCCGCAAAACACCCGGCGCGGGTGGCGAAATTGGTAGACGCACCAGGTTTAGGTCCTGACGCCAGCGATGGTGTGGGGGTTCGAGTCCCCCCCCGCGCACCACGAATGCCGGTTTGTCCACGGTCCGCCTGTTGAAGGCGGCTGTGCCAAGCCGATTGATTCCGGGCCGATCTTCGGCCCTTTCCGATCCGACAGACAGAGAGTTCCACCATGACGGTCACCGTTGAAACCCTTGAGAAGCTCGAGCGCCGCATCACGCTCGTGCTGCCGGCCGACACCATCAACAACGAGGTGCAGTCGCGCCTGAAGAAGTTGGCCCGTACCGTGAAGGCCGATGGCTTCCGCCCGGGCAAGGTCCCCATGAGCGTGGTGGCCCAGCGCTACGGCTATTCCGTGCAGTACGAAGTGGTCAACGACAAGGTGGGCGAGGCCTTCGCCAAGGCCGCCGACGAGGCCGCACTGCGCGTGGCCGGCGCACCGCGCATCAGCCAGAAGGACGAGGCGCCCGAAGGCGCCCTGGCCTTCGACGCCACCTTCGAGGTGTTCCCTGAAGTGCAGATCGGAGACCTGGCCACCGCCGAGGTGGAGAAGGTGTCTGCCGAGGTGACCGACGCCGCCATCGACAAGACCCTGGACATTCTGCGCAAGCAGCGCCGCACGTTCGCACAGCGCGCGTCGGCCGAAGGCGCGGCTGAAGGCGACCGCGTGACCATCGACTTCGAAGGCAAGATCGACGGCGAGCCGTTTGAAGGCGGCAAGGCCGAGGCCTTCCAGTTCATCATCGGCGAAGGCCAGATGCTTGAGCAGTTCGACAAGGCCGTGCGCGGCATGAAGGTGGGCGAGAGCAAGACCTTCCCGCTTCAGTTCCCAGCGGACTACCACGGCAAGGACGTGGCCGGAAAGGAAGCGGACTTCCTGGTGACCACCAAGAAGATCGAGCTGCAAAACCTGCCCGAGGTGGACGACGCCTTCGCCAAGTCCCTGGGCATTGCCGAGGGCACCATCGAAGGTCTGCGGGCCGACGTGAAGAAGAACCTGGCGCGCGAGGTGAAGTTCCGCGTCCTCAACCGCAACAAGGCGGCCGTGATGGACGCCCTGGTGAAGGTGAGCACGCTGGACCTGCCCAAGGCCTTGGTGCAGGGGGAGACCGAGCGCATGGTCGAAAGCGCCCGCGCCGACCTGAAGCAGCGTGGCTTCAAGGATGCCGACAAGATGCCCATCCCGGCCGAGGTGTTCACCGAGCAGGCCGAAAAGCGCGTGCGCCTGGGTCTGGTGGTGGGCGAACTGGTGCGCTCCCACAACCTGCAGGCCAAGCCCGAGCAGCTTCAGGCGCACATCGAGGAACTCTCCCAGAGCTACGAAAAGCCGGCCGAAGTGATGCGCTGGTACCTGAGCGACCGCAATCGCATGGCTGAAGTCGAAGCCATCGTGGTGGAAAACAACGTGGCCGACTTCGTGTTGGTCCGAGCCAAAGTCACCGAAAAGGAAGTGCCCTTCGACGAACTGATGGCGCAGGCCTGATCACCCGTCACCCAAAGGCCCCAGCGATTCCGACGGCCCGCCCTGGCGGGCCGTTCCTGTTATCGTAGGGGCTGTTTTCACCTGATTCCAACTACGGCCCGCAGCATGAGCGTGATTGATCCCCAGAACCTGGGCATGGTGCCCATCGTCATCGAAACCTCGGGCCGCGGCGAGCGCGCCTACGACATCTACAGCCGCCTGCTGCGCGAGCGGGTGGTGTTTCTTGTGGGGCCGGTCAACGATGCCACGGCCAACCTGGTGGTGGCGCAGTTGCTGTTCCTGGAAAGTGAGAATCCCGACAAGGACATCTCGCTGTACATCAACTCGCCCGGTGGCAGCGTGAGCGCGGGCATGTCGATCTTCGACACGATGAACTTCATCAAGCCCGACGTGTCCACCCTGTGCATGGGCATGGCCGCGTCCATGGGCGCCTTCCTGTTGTCGGCCGGTGCCAAGGGCAAGCGCTTTGCGCTGCCCAACAGCAAGGTCATGATCCACCAGCCCCTGGGCGGTGCTCAGGGCCAAGCCACCGACATCGAAATCCACGCCCGCGAGATCCTCAAGACCCGCGAACAACTCAACCGCATCCTGGCCGAGCGCACGGGGCAGCCGCTGGAAAAGATCCAGGCCGACACCGAGCGCGACTACTACATGAGTGCGGCCGAAGCCAAGGACTACGGATTGGTGGACCAGGTGATCGACAAGCGCCCCTGAGGCGCGGCCTCACCGTTGTTGGCCTGATGCACAATCGAATCTGAATCCCTCATCGTTACAGCTGAATCGACCTATCCATGCCAGAGAAAAAGGGCTCCTCCAGCGAGAAAGTGCTCTACTGCTCGTTCTGCGGCAAGAGCCAGCACGAGGTCAAGAAGCTGATCGCCGGCCCCTCGGTGTTCATCTGCGATGAATGCATCGAGCTGTGCAACGACATCATCCGCGACGAAGTTCCGGCGGAGGCCGCACCGGCCAAGGCGGGCAAGTCCGACCTGCCCACCCCGTCCGAGATCAAGTCCAGCCTGGACCACTACGTGATTGGGCAGGACGTGGCCAAGCGCACGCTGAGCGTGGCGGTGTACAACCACTACAAGCGCCTGAAGCACATGGGCGCGGGCAAGGACGCCAAGGACGAGGTGGAGCTCTCCAAGAGCAACATCCTGCTCATCGGCCCCACGGGTTCGGGCAAGACGCTGTTGGCCCAAACGCTGGCGCGCCTGCTGAACGTGCCCTTCGTGATCGCTGACGCCACCACGCTCACCGAAGCCGGTTACGTCGGCGAGGACGTCGAGAACATCATCCAGAAGCTGCTGCAGAACTGCAACTACGAAGTGGAGCGCGCGCAGCGGGGGATCGTCTACATCGACGAGATCGACAAGATCTCGCGCAAGGCCGACAACCCCAGCATCACGCGCGACGTGTCGGGTGAGGGTGAGCAGCAGGCCCTGCTCAAGCTGGTGGAAGGCACGATGGCCCGCATGCCGCCGCAGGGTGGACGCAAGCACCCCAACC
>JAIYCN010000409.1 GCA_027487995.1 Rubrivivax sp.
CGTGCTGACGGCCACGGAGAACGGCTTGGGCAAGCGCACGTCGATTGTGGAATACACCCGCCATGGGCGCGGCACGAAGGGCATGATTGCCATTCAGCAGAGCGAGCGCAACGGCCGCGTGGTGGGCGCCACCCTGGTGCGGCCGGCCGACGAGATCATGCTGATCACGGACAAGGGCGTGCTGGTGCGCACGCGCGTGAGCGAGATTCGCGAACTGGGCCGTGCGACGCAGGGTGTGACGCTGATTGCGCTGGATGGTGGGTCGAAGCTGAGCGGCCTGCAGCGTGTCGCTGAAAACGACGCGGAGGGCGAAGCGGCTGAGGGTGAGGCACCTGCGGGTGGCGAGACCGGTGAGGGCGATGCCCCGGCCGTTTAACTTCTCCGCCGGCCCGGCGGCGCTGCCGGAGGCAGTGCTGCAGCAGGCGGCCGCCGAGATGCTGGATTGGCATGATGCATCCGGCCGTTCCTCGGGTATGGGCGTGATGGAGATGAGCCACCGCGGCAAGGAGTTCATCTCCATTGCCGAGGCGGCCGAGCGCGACCTGCGCGAACTGTTGGCCGTCCCCTCCAACTTCCACATCCTGTTCATGCAAGGCGGTGGCTTGGCCGAAAACGCCATCGTGCCGATGAACCTGGCGGGGCCGGATGCGGGTGGCGCGGTGGACGTGGTGATCACCGGCGCGTGGTCGCAGAAGTCCGCTGCCGAGGCGCGGCGCTATGCGGATGTGCGTGTAGCGGCTTCGAACGAGGCCGATCCGGGAACGGGCCCCTGCACCACCCTGCCCTCGCCCACCGGTTGGGCGCTGCGACGCAATGCACGCTACGTGCACATCTGCTCCAACGAGACCATCCATGGCGTTGAGTTCCATGAACTGCCGGACTTGAGTGCGTTGGGCAGTGACGCGCCGCTGGTGGTGGATGCGTCTTCGCACATCCTTTCGCGGCCCATCGACTGGGCCCGCGTGGGTCTGGTGTTTGCGGGCGCACAGAAGAATATTGGGCCCGCTGGCGTGACCATCGTGATCGTGCGCGACGACCTGCTGGACCGCGCCCTGCCCTACTGCCCCAGCGCCTTCAACTACAAGAACGTGGCGGCGGCGCAGAGCATGTTCAACACGCCGCCCACCTATGGCATCTACATCGCGGGCCTGGTGTTCCAGTGGATCAAGGCGCAGGGTGGTGTGGCCGAGATGGAGCGGCGCGCAGTGGCGCGTGCTTCAATGTTCTACGAGGCGGTGGACGGCTCAGGCGGGTTCTATGTGAACCGCGTGGCGAAAGACGCACGCTCGCGCATGAACATCCCCTTCTTCATGGCCGATGAACGGCTGTATAACGACTTCCTGAGTGGCGCCAAGGCCGCAGGGCTGTTGCAGCTCAAGGGCCACAAGAGCGTGGGCGGCCTGCGGGCTTCGATCTACAACGCCATGCCGCTGGACGGCGTGCGCGCGCTGGTGGGCTACATGAAGGACTTCCAGAGGCGACATGGCTGATTCCGACAAGTCCTCCGAAGGCACGGGCGCTGCAGCGGGCGCCCAGCGCGACGCCAATGCCAGCCTGGCCCCGCTGCGCGTGCAGATTGACGCGCTGGACCGCCAGATCCTGGACCTGCTGAACCAGCGGGCCCGCGTGGCCGAGAAGGTGGGAGAGATCAAGCGGGCCGAGGGCACGCCCTTCTTCCGCCCCGACCGCGTGGCGCAGGTGATCGACAAGATCACGCAGGCCAACCCAGGGCCGCTGCTGAACCAGCATGTGACGGCCATCTGGCGCGAGATCATGAGTGCGTGCCTGGCACTGGAAGCCCCGCAACGCGTGGCTGTGCTGGGCCCGCAGGGTACGTTCTGCGAACAGGCGGCCATCGAGTTCTTCGGCAGTGCAGCCAACCTGATCTATTGCGCCAACTTCGACGAGGTGTTCCACGCCACCGCCGCGGGCACCGCGCAGTTTGGCGTGGTGGGCGTGGAGAACTCCACCGAAGGCGTGGTGGCGCGCACGCTGGATTTGTTCCTGCGGTCGCCCGTGCATGTGGTGGGCGAAGTGAGCCTGCTGGTGCGCCACAACCTGATGCGGCAAGTGAACTCACTGGACGGCATCGAGGTGGTGATGGCCCACCCGCAGGCCTTGGCGCAGTGCCAGGCCTGGCTTTCACAGCACCTGCCCAATGCCGAGCGGCGAGCGGTGAGCAGCAATGCCGAAGGTGCGCGGTTGGCCGCATCCAACCCCGCGTGGGCGGCGCTGGCCAGCGAGCGCGCGGCGTCCCAGTTCGGCTTGCACATCGTGCACCACGCCATCCAGGACGAGGCCTACAACCGCACGCGTTTTTCCATCATCTGCCTGCCGCAGACGCTGGCCACGCCGCCGGCATCAGCAAAGGACTGCACGAGCCTGGTGGTGAGCGTGCCCAACCGGCCTGGCGCGGTGCACGACTTGCTGGTGCCATTGAAGGCGCATGGTGTGTCGATGACGCGGTTCGAGTCCCGCCCGGCCAAGAGCGGCCAGTGGGAGTACTACTTCTACATCGACGTGCAGGGGCATGTGGACCAACCGCATGTGGCCGCGGCGCTGAAGGAACTGCAGTCGGGTTGCGCCTTCTTCAAGATTCTGGGTTCCTACCCGGTCGGCGACTAAGGGCCCTGCCGTGTTTGAACAACTGGCCGTGATCGGCTGCGGCTTGATGGGCGGCTCGTTTGCAGCGGCCCTCAAGGATTCCGCCCATGTGGCCGGTGGCGTGAAGCGAGTGACGGGGTACAGCCGTACCCGCGGGGGTGCCAGCGCTGCACACCGTGCACAGGCCTTGGGCTTGATCGACCAGGCCTTCGACACACCCGCCGCAGCGGTGAACGGGGCGGACCTAGTGCTGATCGCGGTGCCTGTGGGCGCCACGCAGGCGGTGTTGGCAGACCTGCTGCCCGCGCTTTCGCCGAAGGCACTCGTGATGGACGTGGGCTCCACCAAGCGCGACGTGGTGGCGGCGGCGCGCGCCGCCTTGGGTGCGCGTGTGGGCCAGTTCGTGCCGGCGCACCCGATTGCGGGCAAGGAAACCGGTGGCATTGAGCAAGCCGAAGCCGCGCTGTACCAGGGCCGCAGCATTATCCTGACCCCATTGCCTGAAAACGATGCCGCGTTGGTGGCCCGTGCGCAATCCTCCTGGGAAGCCGTGGGCTGCCGCGTGGTGCACATGAGCCCCGAGGCGCATGACCAAACCTTTGCCGCGGTGAGCCACCTGCCCCACCTGCTGGCCTTCGCCTACATGCAGGGCTTGATGGGCCAGGGCGCAGACACACTTCAGCAGCACTTGGCCGTGGCGGGCCCTGGCTTTCGGGACTTCAGCCGCATTGCCGGCAGCACCAGCGCCATTTGGCGCGACATCTTCAGCGCCAACCGGGACGAGGTGTTGGCGCAGTTGGCGATGTTCGAAGGCGCACTGGCGCAGTTCAAGCACGCACTGGCCGAGGCCCGCGATGAGGACTTGGCGCGGCTGGTTGATGAAGCGTCGGCGGTTCGTTCGAGTTGGCCCCGCTGAGTTTGGAGACTGTAGGGCAGCACACGGCTTGGCGAGTCCGCCACATTGACGCCTGAGAAGATCGGCGCTATATTAAGCTCTGTTTTTGGAGCCAATATGGAAGCCATTCTTGCCGATGTCGCCGTGAGCATGTCCGAGTTCAAGAAGAACCCGGCGGCTGTGCTCCGGGAAGCGAATCACCGCCCTGTGGCAGTGCTCAACCACAACCGCGCCGCGTTTTACATGGTCGAGCCCCGCCTGTTCGAGGCGATGATGGAAGAGTTGGCCGACCAGGAGCTTTACAGAAAGGCCGCAAGCCGCTTGGCCGACAAGGCGCGTGCCGTCGAGGTGGACATTGACGACCTGTAGACACGGCCTGCAATGACGCCCCCCAAGATCGTCAAGGGCGTCAAGGTCCAGCGCAAATACGGGCTTCGCTTCATGCCGGAAGCGCTGGATGAATGGCGCGAGCTTGATGGGTCCGTGAAGACGAACCTCAAGAAGCTCCTGGAAAAGCGACTGGACAACCCGCACGTGCCCGGAGCTGAACTGCACGGCCCCTTGGCGGGCTGCTACAAGATCAAACTTCGCCAACAAGGCGCCCGCTTGGTCTACTCCGTTGAGGACGACTACCTGTTGGTCACCGTGGTGGCCGTGGACAAGCGCGAGGACGGGGTTGTCTACAAATCCGCCATGGCACGGCTTTCGGAAACAGCGGCGAGGCTCACCGAAGCCTTGCGCGACAAATTCAAGAAGTAGGGCTTCAAGCCATGTACTCCACCCCCTTCCTCGACATCCCTGCCCTCACCGGCGCGGCGGGCACGGTGCGCCTGCCGGGCTCCAAGAGCATTTCCAACCGCGTGCTGCTGCTGGCGGGATTGAGCGCGGGCACCACCGCCGTGCACGACCTGCTGGATTCCGACGACACGCGCGTGATGCTCAAGGCCCTGGAGCAGCTGGGCTGCACACTCACGCGCCGCACGGAGCACGGGCGCGACGTGCTGGATGTGACGGGCATTGGCGGCCAGTTGCGCACGCACGAAGCGGCACTCTTCCTGGGCAATGCGGGCACGGCCATGCGGCCTCTGACCGCCGCGCTGGCGGTGTTGGTGACGCTGCAGGGTGGCTCGTTTGAGCTGAGTGGTGTTCCGCGCATGCACGAGCGGCCGATTGGCGACCTGGTGGATGCGCTGCGCGGCCTGGGCTGCGCAATCGACGACCTGGGCCAGCCGGGCTACCCGCCACTGCGGCTGCGGGGCGCGGCCGGTGGCGCGCTGCGCCTGCAGGCGCCGGTGCGCGTGCGTGGCGATGTGTCCAGTCAATTCCTAACCGCCCTGCTGCTGGCCCTTCCCTTGGCCGCGGGCACGCAGGACGTGGTGATCGAGGTGCAGGGTGAGTTGATTTCCAAGCCCTACATTGACATCACGCTGGCCCTGCTGCAGCGCTTTGGCATTGCGGTACAACGTAATGGGTGGCAGCGCTTCACCATTCCCAAGGGCAGTGCCTATGCCTCGCCGGGCGCCATTCACGTGGAAGGCGATGCGTCCTCGGCCTCGTATTTCGTGGCGCTGGGCGCCATTGCGGCGGTTGATCAACCCGTGCGCATTGAAGGTGTGGGCGCGGACTCGATTCAAGGCGACATCCGTTTCGTGGAGGCCGCGCAGGCCATGGGCGCGCAGGTACAGGCCGGCCCCGGTTGGCTGGAGGTGCGGCGCGGTGCGTGGCCGCTCAAGGCCATTGACCTGAACTGCAACCACATCCCGGATGCGGCGATGACGCTGGCCGTGATGGCGCTGTATGCGCAAGGCACCACGCGCCTGACCGACATTGGCAGTTGGCGCGTGAAGGAAACCGACCGCATTGCGGCCATGACGGCCGAATTGCGCAAGGTGGGTGCCACGGTGGACGAGGGCCCTGACTGGATTGCGGTAACGCCGCCGCAGCCCAACGCATGGCGGCAGGCCAGCATCCACACCTACGACGACCACCGCATGGCCATGTGCCTTTCGCTGGCCGCGTTCAACGCGATGGCGGGCGCGGTGCCGGCGGTGGGTGTTCGCATTGAGGACCCGCGCTGCGTGGGCAAGACCTTCCCCGACTATTTCGAGGCCCTGTTTGCGCTGGCCCACACGGAACCCGCGGGCATTCCGGTGATCGCCATCGACGGGCCCAGTTCTTCCGGCAAGGGCACGCTGGCGGGCCTGGTGGCGCAGCAAATGGGCTGGCACTACCTGGATTCGGGCGTGCTGTACCGCGCGGTAGGCGTGGCGGCGAATGACCGTGGCTTGCTGCCGGCTGATGCCGCGCAAACGCCCGACGAGGCCGCCGTGCAGGCCATCGCCGCCGTGGCCGCGGCGCTGGACGTGCGCTTTGAAGGCGAACGCATCATCCTGGAAGGGCGTGACCGCAGCCTGGAGGTGCGCAGCGAAGGTGGCGGCGCGCTGGCTTCACGCGTGTCGGCCCTGGGCCCGGTACGCGCGGCGCTGCATGAGCGGCAACTGGCTTTCCGGCAACTGCCTGGCCTGGTGGCCGACGGGCGCGACATGGGCACGGTGGTCTTCCCCGACGCTGCGTTGAAGGTGTTCCTGACGGCGGACGCGGCCACGCGTGCCGAGCGGCGGCATAAGCAGTTGATTTCCAAGGGAATTTCCGCTAATATCGACAGTCTTCGCCTGGATTTGGAGGCGCGCGACGAGCGGGACAGAAACCGCAGCGTGGCGCCCCTGAAGCCGGCTGAAGAGGCGGTGTTGTTCGACAACTCCGGCACCAACATCGAGGAATCGGTGCAGCAGGTGCTGCAGTGGTGGAGCACCCGCAGCGGGGCTTGAAACCCCCAACCAGGCCCGCCGGGCCGCAAACGGCCTTCTGCAATGGAAGGCACGTGTGGCACGGTGAATCCTCAACGCAACCGCAGCCCAGGCTGCAAACCCCCGCCGGGCGCCGATTGAACGGCCAACCCCCCGGCCCTTAGGAACCTTCATGTCTCAACTCCAAACTGCCACCACCGGCGGCGAATCCTTTGCCGCGCTGTTCGAAGAAAGCCTGCAGAAGCGCGACATGCGCTCCGGCGAAGTGATCTCGGCCGAAGTGGTCCGCATCGATCACAGCTTCGTGGTGGTCAACGCCGGCCTCAAGTCCGAGGCCTATGTGCCCATTGAAGAATTCAAGAACGACCAGGGCGAAGTCGAAGTCCAGGTCGGCGACTACGTCTCGGTGGCCATCGACGCCTTCGAGAACGGCTATGGCGACACCATCCTGTCGCGCGACAAGGCCAAGCGTCTGGCTTCCTGGCTGTCACTTGAAACCGCTCTGGAGTCTGGCGACTTCGTGACCGGCACCGTCAGCGGCAAGGTCAAGGGCGGCCTGACGGTGCTGGTCAACGGCATCCGCGCCTTCCTGCCCGGCTCGCTGCTGGACACCCGCCCCGTGAAGGACTTGTCCCCGTTCGAGGGCAAGACCATGGAATTCAAGGTCATCAAGCTCGACCGCAAGCGCAACCACGTGGTGCTCAGCCGCCGCGCCGTGGTGGAAGCTTCCATGGGTGAAGAGCGCGCCAAGCTGCTCGAGACCCTGAGCGAAGGCGCCATCGTGCAGGGCGTGGTCAAGAACATCACCGAGTACGGTGCGTTCGTGGACCTGGGCGGCATCGACGGCCTGCTGCACATCACCGACATGGCCTGGCGCCGTGTTCGCCATCCGAGCGAGGTGGTGCAGGCCGGTCAG
>JAIYCN010000021.1 GCA_027487995.1 Rubrivivax sp.
CCCTCGGCGTCTCGATCCAGGACCTGCAGGCGGTCAACCCCGGCGTGAACTGGAACAAGCTTTCCGTCGGCCAGAAGCTCAAGGTGCCGGCGAAGAAGTAAGCACCTACGCTTTTCCCTTTACCGCCTCCCGCGCCCCGCGCCGGGAGGCTTTTTTATGAGTTCCCCCGGCCCCGCCCGCTGGCAGCGACTAGGTCACGAGGTCCGCCTCACCACGCGGATCTTCGACGTGCACGGCGTGCGCTACCGGCATCCCGGGCGCGGGACGGAGCGCGAGTTCATCGTGGTGCGGCCGCCGGACTGGGTGAACGTGGTGGCGGTGACGCCCGACGCGAGGATCGTGCTGGTGCGGCAGTTCCGCTTCGGGATCGACGGGTTTTCGCTGGAGATTCCCGGCGGCATGATGGATCCGGGGGAGGACCCGGTCGCCACCGCGCGGCGCGAACTGCGGGAGGAGACGGGCTATGCGGGCGGCACGGCGCACCTCCTCGGCAGCGTGCACCCTAATCCCGAGATCCAGTCGAACCGCTCTCACTTCGTGCTGATCGAGGCCGCGGCGCCGGCGCACGACCTCGAGTGGGATCCCGACGAGGAACTGGCGGTGGAAACGCGGCCGGAGGCCGAGGTCCTGCGCCTGGCGGAGACCGGCGGCATCACGCACGCGCTGGTGCTGAACGCCCTGATGTTGTACCGCGCGTTCCGGCGCGGGGGCGGGGCGGCGGCCGTTTGACAAGGCCCGGGCCGGCCGTTTGCTGCCAGCGCGATGCACGCTCCCCAGTTCGCCAACTCGCCCGCGGCCCTCGGCGCCGCGGCGGAGGGGTGCGTCCCCGCGGCGCTTGAGGCGGAGGTGCGGCGGATCTACGCGCGGAGCCCGTTGTACGGGCAGCGTTTCCCGCTGCACCCGGAACCGCTCGCGTGGGCCTGCTTCCGGGAGATTCCGGTGCTGTCGAAGGGGGAGATCGTGCGGCGGGGGCATCAGGCGTTCTTCCGCGATTACGCGGAGATCGAGCGGGGCCTGCAGCAGCGGCGTTACGAGTATGAGAGCACGGGCGGCACGACGCAGTCGCCGATGACCGTGATCATGGAGGAGGGCTGGTGGAACGCGCAGACCGCGCGGGCGTATGCCGCGTCCCCGATCCTGCGGGAGTTTGCCGGCCGGCCCTACCGCAAGTGCGTCCTCGCCCCCGTGGGCTGCTCGAGCAACCTCTGCCCGTACGAGGACCACCCGTTCCCGCACCGGTATTTCGACGGGACCGTGTACCTGAACCTTTCGAGCGATCCGTTCGCCTTCCCGGAGGGCGAGTGGGACCGCATCGTGCGCGAATTGCAGGCGACGCGGCCCGAGGTCCTCGAGGGCGAGCCGGTCTACCTTTCGCTGCTGGCCCGGGCGGCGCTCCGCCGCGGGGTGAGCGTGCCGAGCCTGCGGGCGGTGATCCTCACCTATGGCAAGGCGAGCCGGCAGCACGGGCAGCGGATTGCCGAGGTGTTTCCCGCGCCGCAGGTCGATCTCTACGGATCAACGGAGGCGGGCTACCTCTTCGTCGGCGAGGCCTTCCGGGACGATTCGCAGGTCATCGACGCGAACGCCTTCATTGAGCTGGTGCCGTGGCGCCCGGGGCTGCCCGAGGTCTTCCAGATCCACGTCACCACGCGCGACCGGGAGGCGATGCCGTTGCTGCGCTACCACACGGGCGACATCGTGCAGCGCTTCCCGACGGGGTTCCGGCTGCTGGGCCGCGAGGGCAATCTCCACTTCCGCGCCGACGGGTCGCTGGTGTCGCCGGCGGACGTGGACGCGGCGCTGCCGGCGGCGTTCACCTGCTGGCACTACTCGCTGGTGCAGACCGGCGAGGCGCGGTGGGATTTCCACTACGTGGCCGATGCGACTGCGGAGCACGGCGCGGTGGAGGCGGCGCTGGCGGCCCTGCTGGGCGGCGGCGCCCGCGTGCGGGCGTTCCGCCGCCGCACCCTCGCGCCGGCGGCGAGCGGGAAGTTCGCCCTCCTGCGCCCGCTGGCGCGCTGAGCGGCCGGCGGCGCGAGGATGGGGTCAGCGTTGGCGCGCGTCCTTCCGGTTGCTGCCGGCGCCCTTTTCCGGGGGCGAGGGGACGTTCACGCGGGGCAGGTGGGCGGCGAGCTCCGCCTTGCGCGCGGCGAACTCGGGCCGCGCGGCGAGGTTCGTCCATTCGCGGGGATCGGCGGTCTCGTCGTAGAGTTCCTCCCCGCCGTCCGCGTAGCGGATGTAGCGCCAACCGGCGGTGCGGACGGCGTGGTTGCCGAAGCGGTAGTTGGTGAGGGCGGGGCGGTCCCACGGCGCGGCGGGATCGCGCAGCAGCGGCAGCAGGCTGACGCCCTCGACGTGCGCGGGCAGCGGCAGCCCGCAGAGTTCGGCGAGCGTCGGATAGATCCCCATGAAGTCGACCGGCCGGTCGCAGCGCGCGCCGGGGCGGGTCAGGCCGGGCACGACCCAGAGTAGCGGCGCCCGCGTGGCCTCCTCCCAGAGCGCGAACTTGCGCCAGTGCTCCTTCTCCCCG